>CAZLCF010000001.1:0-34897 GCA_964557905.1 uncultured Rikenellaceae bacterium
CAAAGTACCCGGCAACTCTGGTTACGACAGGCGATCACGATGACAGGGTCGTGCCGGCTCATTCATTCAAGTTTGCAGCGCATCTTCAAGCAAAACAGGCCGGGATCAATCCTGTGCTTATACGGATTGAAACAAAAGCCGGACATGGTGCCGGGACACCTGTCAGCAAAACCATTGAGCAATATGCCGATATCTACAGCTTCACTCTCTGGAACATGGGGATCAAGGAGCTGAAATGAAATAACTTCAATGGCAGAAAAAATAATCAGAAGCGGGATTGCCGGATCAGGCTACGCTGCAAGGTTCCATTTTGAAGCCTTGCAGCGGCTTTATTCTGTAAATGTTAATATAACGGGATCATACTCTCCCACTGCTGAAAGGCTTAAGCTGTTCACTGAAGAACGCCATCTGAAAGCTTTCAGCAGCCTTGGGTCCCTGATTGATGATTCAGATGTCATTCATGTCTGTACACCTCCTTCAACTCATGAACCGATCGTAATCGCAGCTCTTGAGAAAAACAAACATGTGATCGTCGAAAAGCCTTTTACAGGATATTTCGGGGATGGAAGTGAAGACTTTAACGGAGACATGTTCCCCCGCGAAAAAGGACTTGAACAGGCTCTTGCCAGCATAAAAAGGATGATTGAAGCAGAAAAAAAGAGCCGCGGAAAGATCATGTATGCAGAAAACTGGATCTATGCTCCCGCGGTAATCAAGGAACGGGATATTCTCCGGAAGACAAAAGCCCAGATCCTCTGGATGCACGGTGAAGAATCTCATTCGGGTTCCCATTCAAAGACATATGGCCAATGGAAATTTTCCGGAGGAGGTTCAATGATCGGCAAAGGATGTCATCCGCTGTCAGCGGCATTGCATTTTAAGCAGATTGAAGGTAAGGCACGGGATGGCAAACTGATAAGGCCGGCGACTGTATCTGCCCGTACTCATGCAGTTACCAGGATGCCGGGATTCAGGGATGAAGGTTATCTCAGAACTACCTATAAAGATATCGAGGATTTCGCATCAATTCATGTGATTTTTGAAGACGGGACATTCGCTGATATTTTTGCCAGCGAGCTGGTGCTGGGAGGAGTTAATAACTGGATAGAGGTGAATACCAGCAATCACAGGACAATCTGCAATATAAGTCCGAATAATGCAATGCAGACCTATACACCTGATGAGAAGCATTTTACAAATGTTTATATAGTTGAAAAGACCGAAACAAAACAGGGCTGGTCGTCCGTTTCTCCTGATGAAGGCTGGTTTACAGGTTACCAGCACGAGATGGAGGCTTTCTACCGGTCTATTGCTTTTGGCGATCCTGTGGAAAGCGGCAGCAGCCTGGCAGCAGATGTGATAGCAACTATTTACGCAGGCTATTTATCAGCTGAAAGAAAAGGATCAGAAGTTCCTGTCACATTAATATAAATTCCTTTACTGTAATCTCACCATAAGCAACATTTAAAAATGGCTTGCCATTTTCAATCCCGACATTCCCGAAGCCTGTGGCTGTTGAAATAAATGAGGTGAAATCACCTAATCCCGAATTGATATACATAACCTGATCAACCGCATCATACCTCACACCGGAAAGAGCCTGAAGCATTGCATAACTCGACATTGCCCTTGCATACCAGTGACCACATTCATATTCATTGAAAGGATTCCGGATTTTTCCATTATATCTGTCGCGGCAGATTCTTACAATCTCAAGTCCTTTTTCCACTTCACCCATCATCATCAGGTGCGAGGCTACCTGGTATTCAATACCAGTCCATACTTCATCACTGTAAACAAACGGAAGCGACAGCTTGCTTCCTTTCGGCCAGCTGCAAAGCAAAAGACCTCCCTCATTGCCAATTGCATATGAAGGACGCTGGGGATTTGAATGATCTGAAAGATCGGTGCGGAGATTATATTTGTATACTGATTTCAGGTGACTGGTCACTTTCAAGGAATCAACCACATTCCTGAGACCGCAAACTTCTCCTATCCAGTCACCAAGGATACCATCGGAAAGACATCCTGTGCCATACTGATATTTAGGACCTTCCTTCTGAAGCAGTGCCCTGGCTTCTTCGGAATAATCTGATGACCATGACCCTTCAGAGGCTTTGACAGGGTCGGGAGAATTAAGTCCCTCCCATTTTATCTTCTGGATGAAATATTCTCCGTCATAAAGATCAGATTCCAGAAAAGCTTTTCCTTTTGAATAAAGCGCTTCATATTTTGATACGTTATTACCAAGGTATTTGCCCATTTCTGATATGGCCCTGAGGGCTCCCAGGTAGAAGCTTGTACACATCCCGTCGGGTCCCCAGAATTCAATATCATAGGTATTATGGTGTGGTTCTTCAAGTGTGCCTGTGGAACGGGGATCCCAGGTTTTGATGCAATAATCCATGCTTTCAACCACTTTTGGGTACAATTTCTTAAGCCAATCAGTATCACCGCTGATACGCCAGTCGCGGTAAACTTTCATGATCCCTCCTAATTGGCCGTCAGATGCTGCATAAAAAGTAGTTGCCACAGGACGGATCGGCAAGGCCGATCTGAATGTCTGATGCCCTTCTTTATCCTGGCTTGGGAAAAATTCCGTCTCACGGAGGGTTCTCTCAAGTGAAGGGAAAAGATGAGGAATAGCCTGGGCATAATTCCATACATGAGTACAGGAACCTGCACAACAGCCGGAATTGTCACTGCATCCCTCCCAGTTCCAGAGCTTCCCGTCTCGCTGACGTAAAACCGTTGGTGATTTGAGAATAGTAAGATTAGCAGCTACTGCTTCAATCACTTCCGGAGGAAAAGTCGTGGAATAAAATGCATTGCAGAACATTTCAGATTTCCCGAGAAGATCATTGTAATTTGTTTTCCAGTAATTTATCACATCGTTTATCCCGGAAAATTTCGCTGAATACCATGGTTTATAAAAGGGATCTTTGCAGGTACAATCAGGATCGGTGCATACTTCATCATCCGGCTCCTGTGAATCCTGCCCATATTTCAAGTTTGAGTTGGGCACATACCATGCCATTAGCAGCTTAATTACTTTTGTCTCACCCGGATCCAATGTTAATGGTACATATAGTGATGCACCCGGGGCATCATATTCAACCGGTGAAGTGTTCCTGGTTTCACCTTTTAAAATTGTATTCCATGTCATAGTCACTGGATCCCGCCATCCTCCCCTGAACCAGCAATGGTCCACAACGGTCTCCGGCTCAGTGGTATATATTGCAAAGTCACCCTGTTTTTCCTGATTTTCTATATCTCCCTCCTCAGATAACACAAATCCTCCGGCAACAGGTTTTACAGAAGCTTTACCGCCGGACTGCCTCATGAAATTCTTGGTGTTATAGGAGAATACTGCTTCTAGGATTGAATTGCCGGTGTTTGTAAATGAATATTCCAGCGCTCCGACAGGCAGGCTTGAATTGTCAGCATCTGTGGGTATAAAAGGACTCCATCCTTTTATCATGACATCGAGGGGAATATCATCATCCCTGAGTTCAACTCCGGCAAACGGGAATCTTGCATGGAATGTTGAATTCATGAACCTGGGAAGTCCGTAGGTCGCACCCTCGGAACCGTTTCCGGAACCGGTCTGGCCAAAGTGCTTCCATGCGGGGACCTGCCCTTCAAGGACCTTTGTTCCGTTTTCAATTCCCTTTACCGAAATTGCTGCAAACATGCATGGTTCATTGAACACTTCCGGCCTGTTCCTGACAGACATATGTGAAATTGCCCCGGTACCTTCCAGGCAAAACATCCCCGCACCCATACCGCCAATCGGAAAAGCGATCCGGTTCAGGTATTCACCTGAATAACTTTCATTATACTTATGGCCTTCACTTTCTGCACTCTCTTTTTGCTGACAGGAGCCCGGAATAAAATTAATGACAGCAAAAGCCAATAACAGATGATCCAGATATTTCTTCATCTTCCAAATATTTAATTAAAATACTGTATTAATTACTGTAATGCCCTAATGCCTTAACGCCATAATGCCATTATGCCGCTGTGCCGTTGCGCCTCATTGTTTTTTCAACTTTCCAGTATCTTCACCAGCCTGTTGCACAGATCTTTAAGACCTTCGGGTGTATCACCGCCGGGTTGTTCTATCGTAGCCCAATCATTGTATCCGATATGATCCAGGGCTTCCATTACACTTAGCCAGTTCACATCTCCTTCCCCAAGGTTCACATCAAACCCGGCATACCTGCCCTGCGTATCTGCAATTTTTCGGTTATACTCCTTTATATGGATTTTTGCGATCCTCCTTTGTCCAAGGATCCTTATCCATTGTTCCGGCCAGCCATAAGCCAGAATATTACCACAGTCAAAATAGAATTTTACCCGGGAGCTGCCGAACATGTCAACATATTGCATGGCATCAAAAGGGCTGAGAAGGAAATTATTCCATACGTTTTCAATGCCGATATTAATCTCCAGCTCTTCTGCCAGAGGCAGTACTTTCCTTATTTCATCTCCTGACCGGACCCAGCACTCATTATAGCTTATACTTTCTGTAACACGGCCCGGGACAAGCAATACCGTATCAGCACCATAGGCTTTGGCATCCTCAAGTGTCACTTTAAGGGCTTCAACCCCGCTCTCTCTTATTTTTGGATCCGGATCAGACAGAAGGTATTCCCAGTGCATGGCACCGCAAACACTGGGTATAGATAATCCTGTAGCATCGCGCGCCTTCAGTACTTCATTTCTGTCAAGATGGCTCATCACTTCAATCCCGTCGAAACCGGCAGCTTTTGCAGATTGAAATTTCTCATATATGGTTTTGCCAACACCATTGCTCCCCCACATAATTCCTTTTTTAATAGTTCTGACAGGAGGAATAAGAATTTCGGAGAAGCTACTTAAAGGTGCAGCCGAGACTACAGCAGAAGTCATAAGCGTTCTTTTTGTAAATTGTCTTCTGTTCATAAACAATCGATTTTAAGCATGATAATGTTAAATATTTGGTTCCGTACCAATTACCGGGATCACCTCAGGAATACCGGGCACCGGGCCAAATGCATAGGTTTTCGGGCCGAGATAAAGATCCGAATTCAGCACCTCATCCCAGGTGACATCCTTACCGGTATATGCCGACATACGTCCCATAATGGTTACGAGTGTTGAAATGACCTGGGCTTCAGCATCATTTATAACATTTCCAGTGCGGATTCCCGTTACAAGGTTGATATGTTCCTGTAAATACGGATCTGTTACTTTCCAGGTCTGGTCCTCTGATCCTTCATCAGGACTAGGGTATTCCCATATCTCCTCCCCTTTCAGGTTATAGATAATCCCTTTTGCGTCAGCAAATCCATCAGTACCCACGATAAACTGCTTTGTAAGATTGCTGCAGCCCGTAATCTGTCGCGCAGCACAATGAGTATGCATGCCGTTATCGTATATATATTCTATACTGAAGAAGTCGTACTGATCTCCTGTCACCCTTCTCTGACGTCCGCCCCAGCCTATAGCACTGACTGGATTTTTGCCAATATACCAGTTCATTACATCGATTTCATGAATGAATTGCTCAACAATATGATCACCGGAAAGCCAGCAGAAATTGGCCCAGTTCCTGAGCATATATTCCATATCGGTCCAGCCTGGTTTTCGTTTTATAACCCAAAGTGAACCGCCGTTACGGATAATATGGGCGCTGACGATATCACCTATTTCACCGTTGATCACTCTCCTTCTTGTTTCCATGAAATCTTTCTGAACCCTCCTGATTGTTCCGCTGACCATGCATAATCCTTTTTCTTTTGCCCTTTCAATGGAGACCATTACAGAACGTACTCCTGCAGGATCGACCGCACAGGGTTTTTCAAGGAATATATGTTTACCCGCCTGGACCGCTGCAGCTATATGAGCCGGACGGAAATGAGGCGGTGTGCAAAGCAGCACGACATCAACACCTGAGTCGATTACCTTCTGATAGCTGTCAAATCCCGTGAAGCATTTCTCATCAGCTATTTCAATATTCTTTTCCTTCTTAAGCTGTTCCCGGCATTGATCCAGCCTGTCCCGGAAAACATCTCCAAGGGCAGTTATCTGAAGGTTTGGACCCGCATCAACGAAGTTAACTGCAGCTCCGGTACCCCTGCCTCCGCAGCCAATGAGCCCTGCTTTAATTACTTGTCCGTCAGGAGCCTGTGTAAGAAGAACCTGGAGTTTTTCTTCCTCCTTTTTAGGAGTTTTTTCGCCACAGGAGGTAAATACACTCAAAGCACCTATTGTACCAACCGAAGCGAGGGCAGATTTTGAAATAAAACTGCGTCTGCTAAGATCATTTGTGCCTGAAATTTTTGAATACTTCTTTCTTTTCATATCATAATATATTAAGGTTGTCATCTTTCAATTACTTCAAGACCCTGCCAGGAAGGTAGTGTAGGGAATCTGGCATGAGGTTCAGCCTGGTACCAGAAACATACAGATGAAATGTCGGATTTTTGTGCATTGTATCTGCCTCCTTTATGCCATCCAAGATCCTGCATGGTGATTTTTAGATCCTTATCAAACCTGACAGGGTCCATTATATGCCAGCGATACAATCCAAATCGCTGCATAATACTGTAGTTACCATCGCCGCGAATCACCTGGTGTAAACCGGAATAAGGGGTACAGAATTCGGTGTAGTTTGATTCAATTACTCCGGCGTCGTTCTCTTTGCTTGAATGAAAATCATACGATCCGCAGAAATAATCTTCTGTTCCAGTACCGCATATTGTCGGGAATTGAGTATCTCCATCCATGTAGAATTTGATTTCACCTTCACCCCACCAGCCATTATTGTGAATGCCCCATGCCATATAAACTCCCACATACTGACCTTTACCCTTAATGCCGTCTGCTATTGTATGAACAGATGATTCATTCTGATTTGAACGGCGAAATTGTGCATGGAAATAGGCTGCATCAGCCGGTAACTCAGTGAGAGTATAATCGATCTGGTAGTATAATGTCATCGGGTCCGTATCGTTGATGTTTTCCATGGTTATCTTACATTTCTTCCTGAATGGCATCGCCCAGTAGCAGTTAAATGCACTCCCCGGATTAACGCATATTGCAAGTGATGAAAGCTGAGCATAGCTGCCCCATCCCATACCAAAGAAATCACCAACCGGGCATTCAATTGATGGTTCTGTTTCGTCATCCCAATAAAACCTGATTATAGAGAACCGCCAGTTGCCAGTCGGAGTCATCCAGATATGCTGAATTGCTCCGGGACCTTCAATTTCGGCCATGGTGAAGGTTTCTCCTGATTTGATCCTGACATATGGATTCACCTTCCAACCCTGCCCAAGATCGCGTGCGGCATTAAATGCATTTGCCATATTGGGTTTATCCTTGTCAGCAGCAGGATCTGCCATCCCGGCTTTGCCCTTTTCACCGGTAAAGTTTTCCGGGCTTATGGAACGGGTTTTTGCGTCGGACAACCTGTAGAGATTACCCATGTTCATGTCGATCCCGTTGAATTTGCTTTGCGTGAATGCAAATAATGGCAAAAAGCAGATTAAAGCAATAATTACAAGAATCCTTTTCATATCATTAAGGTTAGATTTAGATATCAATACAATCTAAAATTAACAAATATGCAGGAATTGCAGGTTATATTTCGGATGAATTTGAAAAAAAACCGGGGTATTGCATGCAACACCCCAGCCTATGTGATTTAAAATCCGGCTTTTAGAAAATATATCTTAATGAGAGAGCACCACCATCGGCAAAGAAATGGCCATATCCGAAGTCGAAGGCAGGTTTCCAGTCCAGGCTGAGATTTATAGGAGCTTCTTTAAAATTATATTCCAGACCTAATATCCCATCGACTCCAACAAATGTTCCTTCTCCGCCGCCATAATTGCTTCCATAAAAGCCAACATGCGCACCGCCGCCGAAATACCAGTTAAGTCTGGAGATATCTGCCAGGTTATTATGGATTTCATACAAACCTGTTATTTCAAAACCACTCCATCTCGTAGCGAGAAGGACTTCAAGGGCAGATTTGCCTGATATAAAATGCTTGAATGTCAAACCCTGGTTAAATCCGACCCTTAAACCAATCCCATTCCTATAATCCTGGGCATTGGCAACAGCTGCAAATAATACAGCAACTGTAATTATCGCTAAAAATCTTTTCATGATAATTTGTTTTATGATTACACTGTAAAAATAATAAATTTTAACTAAAACGAAAATTTCTTCAGGTTAGAAGGGCGTTTTCTTAATATGCTTTTTCGGGATTCAGGGAGTAACAGCTTTGGTCTGATAAAAAAAGAAATCTCCTGTCAGTGAGGTGGATTCCCATGGGACCTGTTGCTTTTCTGATGCCCGTGATACTATGCTCCTGACATTCTGAAACATCTGCAGAATTGTAATATCAGGGATCTTTATGCTTTCGAGGATAGCCGATGTATAAAGGCCGTTTTCCCCGCTGCCATCCGACGCGGTGCTTCCGGGAGCAGTTGCATAGGCTATCAGCGTACCTGATGGTGCATTCATATATGCAAGTCCTCTTCCCGATGCCGCCCTTGTCCAGCTTCTTTCAAAAGGATTATTCCTGCAGGCGTCCAGAATTATTATATTGACATCTGTTCCGGAAGCTTCCATGAGGCCAAGCACCCTGTCGGCCTGTACGCAATCATATTCTACCTGCTCTTCCGATCTGAGGCTTGCATCAACGGGAATAAGGTAATTATATCCCTTTGCCTGAATTCCGTGGCCGGCATAGAAAAACAAACCCACATCATAACTTTTCAGCTTCTCTCCGAATTCGTCCATTACCTGTTTCATCTGGCTCTGGTTCAGGTTTTCATATTTTAAAACATCAAAGCCATATTGCTCCAGTGCAATCTTTATCTCCCTTGCGTCATTTTCGGGATTTGCCAGCACCGATGCCTGGTAATTGCCATTCCCGATTACCAGGGCAAGTCTTTTCTGAGATGATATCCCGGTTTGAGGAACTGATGCAGCTGGTTTTGAAGGTGCAGCAACCTTGCTGTCTGTCTTTCCGGAAACTGCAAGAGTTACCGGTGCATCAAATGCCCATAATTTAGTATCCTCTCCCCCTTTTGCCAGTACTTCATTTAACGAACCTGATGCCAGGCTCGATCCGTCAGGGGCAAATTCCACTGAGGCAACAGCCAGGTTGTGAGCCTCCCATTCTGCAAATAGGGAACATTCGGGGATGCTCCAGATCCTGATAAATTTATCCTTGCCTCCTGATGCCAGGTAATAGCCGGAAGGATGGAAAGAAATTGCAGTGAGTCCCTCCGGATGCGCCTGCCATGTATTGACAGATTCCATTGACGGGTATGTACCAAGCCAGACCTTTCCGTTTAACGAAGCACCGGCCACCTGGGATCCATCAGGTGAGAATTCAATGGATCTTATGTCTGCAACCGGTATATTAATAAGACTCAGATTATAAGTCTTAAGATCAAATACAATAATTACACTCTCCCTGGTTCCAATCAGAACTTTATCTCCGGAAGGAGCTGCAGCAACAGTTAAAGGTGTTGATGAAGGTAATTTGTGTTTATAGGTGATCTTATATGTGTTTGAGCTGACAACGACAACCTCTCCATTCTTCCGGAGATAAATTATGCTGCTCCCGTCCCGGGAATAACATGCGGCATTTTCAACCAGCCGGCTATCCTTTATTCCTTTTTTCCTGGTCCTGCTTACTAGATCCCAGATCTCAAGCCGGCTTATCTTGGTAAGAAGCAGGCTTTTGTTATCAGGACCTATATCCACATCATATGCATAATCATCTAAAGTCTCAGTATCTTTCTTCACTGTCCTGAAATTCACCTGACCGCTTGACAGATCGAAAGATTTTGCAAAGCCTCCGATTATCATATACCTCCCGTCAGATGTAAAGGATATTGCAGAAGTCGTTATGTGATTATTGCCAAAATCCCGCAGGAGCTTCTGGGCATTCAACTGATTAATACTAACCGATATAAGGAGAAGAGTCAGTAATTTTTTCATTCCTGTTTTTCTGTAGATGAAAACAAATTTACACCTAAATATTTACAAGTCAAATAAACAATTTTGCTTTAAAAGAGTGGAATTCTTAATTTAGCTTTTCTTAAATCATTCCGACATGAAAAAAATACTTTTCACCATCCTGATGCTCCTTTTTGCAATAAGCTATTCTACCGGGCAGTCATTTGACTGGAATATAAGGGGGGGCATAAATATCATGGATTCAAAGACTTCCGGGAAAGATGTTTCAGTGTTGTATCATGCCGGGACGGAGGCAGGTGTGAGAATAGCCAACTTTGGGTTTTACGGAGAGGCTTTATACTCGGTTCATGAGAACCAGTATGGAGGAGATCCTGTTGCATATTTCGTTCCGGCGATTGTTATGAAAGGATATATGCGGAAAATCTCGTTTGTCGAAATGGGTGGCGCTTTAGCATTAAAGATGGGCGATTCCGGCGTTACTGATGACACCAAGAATCCTGAAAGTATGGTTTACCTTTTTGCAGGGCTTGGTCTCCATATTTCAAAATTCGATCTCTCATTCCGTGCAAATCTTAAGCAATCATACGCAATTATGCAAGTGACTGCGGCAGTGAAATTCTGAGAAATAGAATTACTCCCCGTCATCACTGCCAACAGGAACGCAGAGAATTGTATCTCTGAACAGATTGTTAATTTCGATTTAAAATCGGCAGAAAATATCAGATACCTGCAACCATTTTATCAAAATCCTTAACCGCGACAGCTTCGGATGTTGTAAAAGATATACCCGTTAATTTGCCTATCGCCAGGGAAGATTTCAATGCCTGTTCCGTGCCCGGGAACGAGGCGATGATTACCAGGTCTTTTTCGCCAAGCAATGCATAAACCGAAATGACTTTCCCTTTGAATTTCTTAATAAGCTGGTTGGCCTTTTCAGTCCGGCTAGCGCTGATGCCTTTTTTAGCTTCAGCTGTGTATTTCCCAAATAAAAAATAAGTTGCCATTTCCCCCTCCTTCTGTTAAAAATGTAATTAATGTTAATAGAAAATCTCTGAATTTTGTTTAAAGATACTAAATAAATAACTGAAAGTCAACAGGTATTAAACGCAATCTTTCATGAAACAACCGGATAATTTAAAATATTATAATTCACTGCTCTTGCCGGATTTGTTTTTTTAGTATATTACTATATGAAAAATGACAGATTGAACCGATCAATCTATGATTAAGAAAATTCCTTTAGCCTTTTCATTCCTGATATTCCTGCATTATTCGTGTAACGCTCAATTCTCATTTAAGGTGCAGACCGGGATCAGCTATATTGAACACTTTTCAACAGGAATAACTTTTAGCCTTTCAGAAAAGCATAATTTGTCTTTGCTATACGGCTCAAATTTCTTCATGAAACCACAGGAATTTTCAACAATCATGCTGCAGTATGATTTCCTGTTCAATAAAATAGATTTTGCAGGAATAAATCCACGGATAGGTATTAAGGCGGGATATTCAATTTATACTAACAATTATTATCGGTGGACCCTGACCGCCTTTGTACCATTCATCGGGCTCAAATATGAGCTAAATAAAACAATTGACATTGCCCTGGATCTGGGAACGGCCATATCAATTGAACACTCAGTAAAAAGGATCAGTTACGGAGAATTCGGGATGTATAAGGAATATCTTCCTGAAATTAAATTAGGAATGATTTTTAATCTGTAAAATAACTGTGAACAGGGCTAAGATACATATACTGATTATTCTGATTGTCGCTTATACTTCCTGCAGCAGGGTGGAGTATTATCCTGATAAACAAAGTGTATATGATAAGACATATATGTTAGCTCATAAAGGAGCAGGAGATTCTGATGAGGGGAACACCATTGAAGGCTGTATGCTCGGATTTAATCTCTTTGACGGCATAGAATGCGACATTCAGACAAGCTCAGAGAATACGTTATGGCTGAGTCATTCCCCGTATTTGCCATCATGCGGCTCTTCCGAAGAAGAATGTTTTGTTTTACTGTCTGACCAGACGATAATTGAAATCGATTCCTGCCTGGGAAGGGAGAAAAACTTTACAAAGCTGGAGACAGTATTTCAGTATATGAGCAATAATTATCCCGGCAAATTTATTTCTCTTGACGTAAAAGCCTGGACCCCATGCGGGATTTCAGGCATCAATCTGATAAGGACGATGAATTTGTTTGGTCAGGCAATAATTGACCTGACTTTAAAATATCACCTCGAAAACAGGGTAATGGTCGAGTCAGAAAACGGGGATTTTCTTTATTATATTAAAATGAACACTGATTGCATTGAAACATATCTGACCTCTTTCGGAGATTTCGAACTTGGCGTTTCAAGGGTGTTGGATGCAGGATTCTCCGGCATTTCCTTTGCCTTCAGGGTAAAGGAGGAAATAACAAAAGAACAGATTGATCTGATTCACCGGAAAGGTCTTAAAATACAGCTCTGGACCGTTAATGATACAAGTGATATAAAGGAAGCCATATCAATGAATCCCGATTATATTCAAACAGATAACCTTGAGTACATAAGGTGACGCCCGCTGATATCGTATTTTCAGAACAGGTTAAACGGCGGCCAGCAATTCTCTCCCGAATTCCATGCACTCAGGTCTTTTCAGGTTGTCGTAATCCTTCATGCCTGGATATTGCTGCATCTGCTTGCGGACATCCGGCTCCATCAGGCCAAAGGTGATCCTGCCCAGGAAAACCTTTGACGGCACGTTGCTTACTCCGCAGATCTTTGCCAGGTGATTGTCAATGAAGGCTGTTTTCTGCTCGGGTCCGACAGGCTGCATCATATTGCCGCAAACAGCGAAATAACCCCTGATCCTGCTTGTAAGCATCTCCTTGTTTTTCTCAAGGTACTCCTGCAGCAATTGTGAAGTTACCCCGGCACGTATGGCTCCCCCTATCACAATATGGTCATATCCTGAAAGATCGGGATTTTCCCGTACATCGAATACATTGGCAATGCCATCCATCCCCTCTGATATCCACAGCCCTGCATCACGTGTTGAACCGCACCATGTAGCATACAATATGGCCCATTTCTTATCAGAAGGCATGGGGTAATATTCGAGGGAGAAAGCTTTTTTCGGAAGGAAAAAAGCGCTCAAACCAAGTAATCCCGTTTTAAAAAAGGTTCTCTTATTCATTTTATTAATGTTTATTATACAAATATACTCACCAGAATGCAGATGGCAAAGAGAATGATGTTTACTTATTGTCCAGCAGTTTGCTGAGATCGGGTATTGTTTTATTAACAATATTCTTTATCTCAGTTGCTCCAAGTTCCTGGTTATAATTAGCAATATACCCCATATCAGATGAATTAATTTTGCCGGTTTTCAGATCGAGCTCCATAACCCTGAACGGATCAGAGCAGAAAAGAAATATCAGATCATCATTCCCCCAGCTTATAAAAACCGGTTCTATATCGAGAGGAAATCTGATTGCCGGGCTTTTAACTCTGTAATCTTCTACGGACAGTATTTTATTACTGAAGTATGCTATCTGTGAACCTGATTTAGAAAGTGCCGGCAGAGATTCTTCAGCGGAGTACTTCAGAATCCGGCCTGAATTAAGATTAAACAGATATATCCCGTTTACTGAATCGGGCAGATTGATGTTGACTATGCCAATGGCAATTTCAGATCCGTTCTTTTCAAGCCGTGTTTTATACCTTACCGGCCAGCCATACACATCTCCAAGCCTGGCTGCCAGGACAGTTAATTTGCTAATGCTGTCCGTTTTAAAAAGACCAAAAATCTGCCTGATCTCTTTTGTCTGCCCTCCGTCAGGGAATCGGCTGATCCCTTTCGGATTGCGGTATTCTCTCACCTGTGCCAGGTAATAGCACGAGGAGCCTGCCATTACTCCTCCGGATGATTTCTCAAATGAATAAACAAGTTCCCTGTGATAACATGAACTCAGCATTAAAATGTTTGTCATTATCAGAATTCCGATTTTGCTTTTCATTTCTTAACCTCACTGATCATTAGATTCTTTCTTTTTAACTGATTAAGCATAAATTTACTATATTGTTTTATAATTTCTTTGTAAATTGATGTCAATTTCAAGGAACCCTATCCGGTATGACAGATCTTTCCGATTCACAACAATATTTAAATAACAATAATAAAATCGAGGCTATGAAAAATCATGTAATTTCTTTTCTTTCAGCAATTGTACTAATATTTATTCTTTCAGCCTGCTCTCAGAAAAAACCATCAATCTCTGAAGATTTTCTTTCTGGCGACTGGTATGCTGTTAAAGGTGATGTGGAATCTTACAGCTTCATGAAAGATGACAGCAGTAAAGCTTTTACAAGTTATCTGCATTCAAGACCTTTCATGTATGGAACATGGAAAATTGAAGGACAGACCCTCATAATAATTGCAGAAGATGGAACAACCAATGAATATGGATTAACGGTCAAGTCAGATACTATTCTGTTTAACGACGGGGAACAGATTTATACAAAAACCATTCCTTTTGAAGTGCTGCATCCTGAAATCGCAATCCTGAATGAGATATCATCAAAACTTAATATTCCTTTTGTTTCCACTCCTCAACCTGTTGATTTTTCATGGCAAAAACCAGCTCTTGACTCTATATCGTACCTGGAAATTAAACTTAAAGGTTATGAAACCGGTTTGAATTGCTCCAATAAGCCTGAAGACAGAATCAGAATAGTCGATTACCTTCAAAATAATGGTTTTGAGCTGGATACCACATATCGTGCGATAACGGAAATAACCGAAATAACAGGTTACTGGATGGATGATCAGCTCGTGACACTTTCTGATATATACTCAGAGACCGAAGAAGGAGAAATTGATCCTTCTGTCCTCTGGATACGCAGCCTGAAGGTTATTGAAGAATAATATAAATTGATATAAGAAAGTCCCGAAAATTTAAAAAGCCAGGAGACCATTTATGAAAAGGATTGTAGTTTATATTTTCACATTGCTGTTTCTGTCAAATTCATGCGTTAATAAAAGTGAAGTGACTATAACCAGGGTGTATGAAGGTGACAACGGCAGAGCGGTTTATTTTGATACAAAAGAGAAGGCAGGAAATTTGCTTATTTCCAATAGCCAGTTTATTTACGGAATATTGGATAAAACAGAAAATAATGCCTGGATAATTGTTGAACAGGCACCTTTTTCTGCCGGTCCTGGCAGAGTTGCAACAGAGCTTCAGCTTTATAACATACCTGAATCAAAGCAAATCATTCTTGAAGACATTGATCCTTCTTATTCGTTATACGGAAGCACATTTGAGAAAAAAGACGGGATAGATTGCCTTACGATTACTTTCAGTGATGGAGTTACTGAGATATCAGTTCCGCTTACTGATTTGTTGGAAAAAGCAAAATCAGTTGTAACGGAAAACATTGAAATGATAACTGAAACTAAGGAAGGAATACAACAGGGAACAGCTGCCGGAAGTGTATCTGAAACCGGGCTCAAATCTGTTGTCCTGCTGAAGATTGGAACAGCAGAAGATCAGATCGGTCAGGGTATGGCTGAACAACAGCTTGAAGGCGGAAGATTTAATTATGCTGTACCTTCTTTTGCCGTTTTTGAAAATCAGATTTTTATAGTCGATGCAATTAATTTCAGAGTGCTCGTTTATGATTATTCGGGAAACTCTGTAAGAATAATAAGTTATCCCGAAAAATCCGAAGACGGATCGGTGAATGTTATCAGGGACATTTGCGTTGATAAGGGAGTATTATACTTGTCTTCCTTCTATGCCGGTGCTGTTTATGTTATAGATTCCGAAACCGAAGATGTTATCGAAATTATTACAGGGTCAGATACAGAAAACAAAAAATTCGAATCAATAGAGCTATTGGCCCTTGATAATGAGAAAAACCTGCTGATACCAGATACATGGGACAATTCCCTGAATTTTTATCGAAAGGGAGAGGGCGGAATGAAACTGTTAAAAGCAATACCCTATACCGGAAAAGAACAGCTGGCCTTTGATACCGGCGGTAACAGTTATTCAACAGTGACAAAGGGACAGGAAGTAACAGTTACTGATTCACAGGGCAAAGCTCTTGCCAGTTTTATGCATAAGTCACCGGCCGGTTCTTCCTGCATAATCGATATAGACGACAATAATATCTTTTATATCCAGACTATTGAATCTGAAACACCTGATGTTCAGTTTTATACAGCTTCCTGCGTAAAAGTCATTCAACAGGACGGCACTGTTCTGAATGATTACTCCGTACCTGCCTGGCCCAACGGACCAATGACAAAACATATTGTTGTGGATGCACAGGGGACTATTTTTGTTGCGACATATGATTTCAAGGGAACTGAATTACCGGATGACCCTCCGACAGGAATCCTTATCAGCAGAGTCAATTAATAATGAATTCACGGCAGCGTATTCTTAATATTCTTCAAAGAAAGCCTGTGGAAATGATTCAATATATGAGATCTAATTAAAATTATGCCTGAATGAAAACAAGGGTGTTTTCATTTCTATATTTCCTTACAGGAATTTTATTCATTTTACTGGAAAATCATTCCTCTCCCCGGACCCAGTTTATATTTAAAGCACAATATCTGATCACGATTGGATATATAAGACAGATCTCCATAAGCACAAATTCCTGAAAGAATTTAAAATATTTCCGGTACCATTTCGTCTATGGTGGTAAAGATCCTTTAAAATGAGTCCAAAAGAGTCGGAAAAAATCACAGCTGCCTATAATGACGAGCGTAAGCGTCTGCTCGGCTATATCAGGAACAGGATTTCCGACAGGGTTGAGGCTGAGGATATTCTGCAGGATGTCTTCTACCAGTTAACCATTGGATTCAGTGATTTAAGGAAGATTGAAAACCTGACAGCATGGCTCTATAAGGTTGCAGACAACCGTATCACAGATCTTTTCCGCAAGAAAAGACCGTTAACCCTTGGCTATAAGGATAACGCATCCGAAGGGGAAGAAGGTCCCCTGACACTGGAGGAAATATTGCCGTCGGTCGGAACAACTCCTGAAGATGAAGAGCTTAAGGAGTTGATATGGGAAACCATTGAGGAGACGCTGTCGGAACTGCCCGAAGAGCAGAGGAGCGTTTTTGTTGAAAACGAGTTTGAGGATAAAAGCTTCAAAGAGATATCTGAAAAAACCGGTGTCGGAGTTAATACCCTTATCTCGCGGAAACGTTACGCTGTACTCGCTCTCAGGGAGAATTTGGAAATATTTTATAAACTGTTAAAAAATAATTAATATGAAAGCGTTAAATGTATTAAAGTATGTTGGTTTTGGTATCCTTGGCGTTGGTTTCGTAACAGGTGTGATATTTGGCGTCCAGGCACTCTGGAACTGGCTGATACCAGAATTGTTTAATGGACCTGTTCTCACCTTCTGGCAAACTGTTGGAATATTCTTCCTGTCAAAGATCCTGCTTACCGGCATTGCACCGGGGGGACAGCAAAGCCATGATAAAAAGTGGAAGAAAAAATACCAGGATAAATGCAGACAGAAAGCCGCAGAAGATCAGATCATTACAACTATCGGTGAGGTTTAGCATGAATTCGAAGAAAAGTCACAGGGTATGCCTTTATGAAATGACCGGCAACTGATCATCAGGATTTCCATTAACTTTTCCCTGTCCCGCTGATCATTGATCATGCGGGACTTCGCATTTTAAACTTCTGGTTTAAATGATATGTATTTACATTTTCGGTATTTATTTCTATCTTTAATGTATAAGTTCACGCAGAAAATACATAACAAAAGAATGAACAGGGCAACTATTTCAATATTGTTCATTTTAATAAATCACATTATATATTCTCAGGATCTGACTCAAACTATCAGAGGGAAAGTTGTTGATTCCCAGACAGAAGCTTCTCTGGTTGGCGCCGTGGTAATAATTGAAAATACAGATCCTGTCCAGGGTGCAAGAACAGATATTGAAGGAAATTTTAAGATTGAAAAAGTCTCTGTTGGAAGGCAGACCATTGTAGCGAGCCATATTGGTTATCTGTCCAACGCCCAGGAGAATATTTTTATAACCTCAAACAAGGAGACATATTTATATATTAAACTCGAAGAATCAGTAACTTCATTAAATGAGGTATTCATAACTCACAAGCTGAAAAAGGATCAGCCGTTAAATCAGAATGCTGCAGTTTCAGCCAGGACATTTTCAATAGAAGAGACCGAAAAGTACTCCGGAAGTATCGGCGATCCTGCAAGGATGGCTTCGAATTTCGCCGGGATAGCTACTATATGTGACCAGCGAAATGATATTGTAATTCGCGGAAATTCACCTCTGGGAGTATTATGGAGACTTGACGGGATTGATATACCAAATCCAAATCATTTTTCATCCTTTGGAGCAAGCGGAGGTCCCATTAGTATCCTTAACAACAATCTTCTTACTAATTCCGATTTTTTTACAGGTGCTTTCCCGGCAGAATACGGGAATGCTTTGAGCGGTGTTTTCGATCTGAAAATGCGTTCCGGAAGCAACCTGAAATATGAATTTATAGCTCAGGCTGGAATGAATGGCTTTGAAATCGGTGCTGAAGGTCCGATAATAAATAACAAATCTTCTTTTCTTATTAATTACAGATACTCCACACTTGCCATTGTTGATGCAATGGGCTTTAAGGTAGGGATAGATGCAATCCCGTTTTTCCAGGATGCTTCATTTAAGATTACTTCCAATAATACAAAATTCGGGAAATTCTCTCTGATAGGAATCGGCGGTTACAGCTATGTCAATGAGTTTGATTCAAAAAGAGACACTTCGGAACTTAAGAACGGGAAAGGAGAAGACTTTACTTTCGGATCGGGAATGGGCGCAGTCGGATTAATTCATAAACTGCTTGTCAATAACAAAATCAATATCGAAAACATCATTTCACTTTCATATACAATCAGCCATATTTCTGAAGACAACTTTTCCCTCCAGTTTCCTGAACCTTCGATCTATTACCGTCAGAAATCTGATGAAAAAGGAATTAACTTTTCTTCAAATGTCAGGTACAAGCCAAATCCAAAAAATGTTTTTCAAGCGGGCATAAGCCTGGAGATGCTTAAATTTCAATTTACTGACAGTGTAAGATCGGGAAATGATTTCATTATAAATCTCGACCAGAAAGGAAATTATGATCTTCTGAAAACCTATGTCCAATGGCAGCATAAATTCTCTGATAATTTACTCGTTTACAGCGGATTGCATTTTCTGCTGTTTACATTTAACAACAAATCTTCAGCTGAACCGAGGATTGGGCTGAAATGGGATTTTAGTCCAAGACATTCAGTAAATATCGGATTTGGATTGCACAGCCAGCTCATTCCCCGGATGTTTTATGTCGTTGAAAGTGAAACAGATCCCGGTGAATATGACGCATTGAATCAGAAGCTTGGCTTCTCGAAAAGCATGCATTCCGTTGTTGGCTACAACTTGCTCATTTCGGAGAATCTACGATTGAAACTTGAAACATATTTTCAATATTTGTACGAAATACCGGTGAAAGTGGGAAATCCGGCCTATTCAATCATAAATTTCGGCGATAGTTATTTTGACCAGCTCCCGATCATCGACAGCCTCGTAAATGAAGGAACAGGGAAAAATTACGGAATAGAATTAACCCTGGAAAAATTTCTTGATAAAGGCTACTATGCTCTTTTCACCGGTTCTTTATACGAATCCAGATACAGGGGATTTGACGGTATTGAAAGAAACAGTGCTTTTAACGGGAATTTTATATTGAATACTCTGGCCGGAAAGGAATTCAGGATTGGTAAACATAATTATTTAAGTTTGGATTTAAAAGTGACTTATGCCGGGAGCCTGAGATATGTACCTTATGATATTGAACAGGTCGCGGCAGACTATTATGTAAGGCATTTTGACTGGTCCAGGGCTTACCAGAACCGCAGAAAGGACTACTTCAGGCTTAACGGACGTTTTGGGTATAAGCTGATCATGGAAAAATTCAGTGCCGAGCTTGCTGTTGATTTCATGAATATCACAAATCACAAAGATATCTTTACTGAATATTTTAACTCAAAAACAGGTGAAGTTGAATACTCATATCAGTTTTCATTCCTGCCTATCGGATTTCTCAGGTTTCAGTTCTGAATTCTTCGTTAATTCCCCCTCCTGCTTTTGAAGTAGTAATTTTTTGACAAAAACTGATAGCTTTTGACGAATGACAGTTTAATAATCAACAAAATATCTCACTTTTGCAGTATATTTAAAAAGAATATCTGAAGATATCCGGTTTATTCAAAGCTATGGCAGAACTAAAGAATATACTGATCGAAGGAACTGTAAAGACTCCTCAGATTGATTTCAATCAACTTACAGGCGAACTTATTTTGTCCGGCAAATCAATTCCTGAAAATGTAGCCAAAGTTTATGATCCCGTTCTGGCCTGGATAAGAGAGTATGTGAAATCACCGCGTAAGACTACCAATTTCCGGCTTAATCTTGAATATTTCAATACCGCATCATCAATCTGGCTTGCTAAAATAATCAAAACATTAAGCTCAATCAATAAACCTGATTATGTTCTCCTTATTCATCTGTACATTGATATTGAGGATACTGACACCCTTGATTTAGATGATATAAAGGATATTATGGGCTCGCTTATAGATAATATAGGTGAACCATTAGTAAGTGTTGGCATCAAGATCTATGGACTTGATGAAAATGGCAGGACTGTTAAGGAATCACAGATTTTTATCTGATACATTCCCGTTCACAAATTTCCATCTCCCTTTTTTCTCACTGAACCAGAGGATAGGCGCCAATATACGGCACATCCTTTTTGGGACGCTTCAGAAGAAAGCTTATTTCAAGAGGTAAAGCTGATGCAGCTTTTGCACCGGGGAATATGGGTATCAGCTGGTAATTGCCCAGTTCAATGCTTTTAAATACATTATAATCTGTGTAAAATGTACTGTGAGCAGAAAATTCCGGATGAATCCTATTCAAATCAACGGGAGAACCTAATCCGATAATACACGTATCATTCCTGGCGGGACTCCATAATATCATTGGAGTACTTTTTCTTCTGGTATTTTGCACATACACATTATAATCAAGCTGTTTGAGCTGTGGATTGGGCAGTTTTTCGCAAAGCATCCTTCTTTGCCATACATATAATAACGGTTTATTAAAACCGGCATCACCGGTCATAAGGTTATTTACAAATACGTGTCCTTCCCGTTTATCCACATCAGGACCTGTAGCCGGATGCCACCCGAAACGGTCACCGACGGCGCTTCTTTCACTGCGGCTTATACAGGCTGTGCTGTTAACAAGAGTATTCTGGTACATTTTAACATCACAGCTGTTAAGTATGTGTATCCCAAGGTCGCAATTGATAAATACATTCCCGGCACAGATTGCGCCTTTGGAGATCTCAAAAAAGAATCCGCTTTCACTCGGCCATGTTTGTAAATAATTAATGGCATTTGATGCGCTGCCACCAGCTGGCCGGTTTGGAAGGAAAAAGGTGGTCCCATTTCGTGGTCCATAATCCGTTACCCAGGTTTTTCCATTCACCGGCTATATAAGTTCCCTTCAGAACCGGTTGTTCATCCAGGTATGGTTGAATTGTTATTCCCTGGTTCAATAAAAGATTGCCGGTCCGGTAAGTACCGCCGCGCATAATGATAACATCACCTGTTTTCACTTTTGCAATAGCCTCTTCAATAGTTGCGGGATCAGTCAGAGTTTCTCCTTTTGCTTCTTTTTTACCATCAGGAGCAACATAATATATTTTGTCGTCTGTCTTTGGCAGGGGCCAGGTCTGTCTTACCGGTCCATACGGGCCGCCGGATGGTTGAGCTATGACGGTCAGTGAAAAGAGAAGATAAAAAATAAAAATGCTGATCTTACGGTAAAATTCGACAACTTTCCCGGAATTGATTGATTTCATTTCATGGTCATTTATTTATTACACTTAATGAATAAAGATACTAAACTATGCAAAATTTGAAATTAAGAAATCGATTTAAAGATCTCCTGAAACAGATTCATTGTTTCCTTAAATTTCTTTTTTGACTTCTACAGTTCTTCTCCTGTCTTCATGTTTATAGATAAGGTGTAATATTGTCGGGAAAATTATCAGAAGCAGAGGCAGGGCAACAACAAAACCACCGATTACAGAAATTGCCAGAGGCTGATGCATCTGTGCTCCGGTGCCAATTCCTATTGCAAGAGGCAGCAATGCAATAATAGCGCCCAGTGCTGTCATTAGCTTTGGGCGTAATCTTGTCGAAATTGCGAAAACAATAGATTCATCCACTGACCCCTTTTCGCGGTTTGTCATAAACTGCTGAAATGTAAAAATCGCATTCT
Source organism: uncultured Rikenellaceae bacterium (assembly GCA_964557905.1). Taxonomy (GTDB): domain Bacteria; phylum Bacteroidota; class Bacteroidia; order Bacteroidales; family VadinHA17; genus LD21. The sequence continues at coordinate 22,382 of CAZLCF010000001.1, forward strand.
CACCAATAATTCCTACAATCATAATGAGGCCGGTATAACTTCCGACATTTAAAGGAGTATTGGTGATAAAGAGGGCAATCAGGCTGCCTGAAAGACCCAGAACAGCAATGAATAGTATTGCGCATGCAGCTTTGAAATCCCTGAAAAGGAATAACATAAGAGCAAATACAAGAAGGCTGGATAATATAAGTATAAGCAGAAGCTCATTAAATGATTTCTGCTGATCTGCATATTCCCCTCCATACTCGATATGATATCCCTGTGGAAGAAAGACATCCTTTTCTATCATCTTTTGAATCTCCTTCATTGCACTTCCCAAATCCCTGTTATTCAGCCTTGCAGTAACAATTGAAACGGATTTCAGGTTTTCCCTTGTTATCTCAGCAACACCTTCCTGTACTTTAATATCAGCAAATGATGAAAGAGGTTTTAATTTACCATCCGGCACAAAAATATTTTGATTCTTAACCCGCACAAGAGCATTTTCTGTACTGCCGGGATAGATCATTCTGATATCGGTCATCTGTTCTTTTTCAAGGATATTTCCAACAATATTCCCTTCCATCATAGTTTGAACCTGATATTGGAATGATTCAGGAGTAACATTAAAACGAGCTAATTCCTGATGATCAGGAATAAATTCGATCGAAGGTCCTGCAATAATGATCCCATCAAATACATCTTCTATACCATTTATCTTTTCAATTTCACCGGCAACCTGTTGTCCCAGTTCATTCAGCTTTGCCTGTTCAGTACCAAATATTTTGATCTCGATTGGCTGAACAGATGCCATAAGGTCACCTAACATATCACCGATTATCTGACCGAAATCTACCAGCAGTGCCGGTTGAGTTGCCTCAATACGAGTCCTTATATCATCTATTACTTCCTCTGTTGAACGATCTCTGTTGTTCCGAAGTTGAATAAGATAATCGCCGGTATTGGGTTCGGTGACGAAAAACCCCATTTCTGTACCGATCCTGCGTGAGTATGTCTCTACTTCCGGAATTGTTACAATTATTTTTTCAACCTCTATAAGGATTCTTTCAGTCTCTTCAAGCGAAGTACCTGGCGGTGACCAATAATCAAGGATTATTGATCCTTCATCCATCTCTGGTAAAAAGCCTGTCTCCATTCTTGGAATGATATAAAGAATGGATCCGATGAGACATAAAATGACAATAATGCTTATTATCGGTTTCTTTATAAAAAAGCTTACCCAGTTTCTTGTTTTGGTAAGTTTGATTTTATCTGTTTTATTTTCCGGGAACAGTGATCTTAACCGGGAGAACCACAGGAAGATTACCGGAAGTCCGATCCATGTTACAAGGAAAGAACATACAAGGGTAATTACCATTGTATTCGTCAGCACATTAAAATATGCACCTGCAACTCCACCGAGAAGGGTAAAGGGAATAAAAATGACAATCGTGCTTATAGATGATCCGATCATGGAAGGCATGAGGTATTTTATTGCCTGATGAACAAGTTGATTCGATGGCCGGTCAGGAAACTCCTCATGGGTCCTGTGAATCTGTTCAACGACGACCACTGCATCATCAATTATCAATCCAATGGCAGCAGCTATTGCTCCAAATGTCATAATATTAAGTGTATAACCTATGCCATACAGAACGATAATTGTGAGGAGGAGAGTTATCGGAATCGTAACCAGTATTGTTCCGCTGGTCCTGAAGGATCTGAGAAACAGAATAGCTACCAGGATAGCCAGGACAAGTCCAATCCAGAGACTGTCATTCACGCTTTTTATAGCCCGGTTCACAAAATCTGCCTGATCATAATACAGTGATATATGTACATCGGGAGGAAGTATCTTTTCAAGTTCTTTCTTTTTAGATGCAAGTTTTTTTGAAAGATTCACCAGGTTTGCATTGGGCTGTTTCAGAATTGCGATCAGTAAACCCTGGCGGCCATTTGCATTGATCCTTGTGTATTCTGTTTTTTCACGTACATTGACACTTGCAACATCTTTTACTTTAATTATCCTTTTCCCGTCATTCCTGATGACCACATTTTCTATATCACTAAGATTATAAAGACCCGCATCGGTAACGGTCAGATATAATCTTCGGTAGTCCGAAAGAAATCCGTTTGAACTGATAAAATAATTCCGGTTCAGGACATCACCGATCATTTCCGGAGTGATGGAATAAGAACTCATTTTCTGCTGATTAAGCTCAATCCAGAATTCTTTTGTCTTTCCGCCAATTATGCCAATCTGAGAGACTCCCTCAACCTGGGAAAGGAAAGGCTTAATAGTATAAGTTGCCAGGAGGTTTAGTTCAATCGGAGTCTTTTTATCGCTTTCAATTGTATAACCGATCACAGGCAGAATTGACGGATTCATTTTTTCAATCTGAATCTGAACATCAGGAGGAAGCTCATTTTTTATCTGTGCTATGCGGGATTCCAGCATTTGCTGATTAACATTGATATCTGCATCCCAGTTAAGGAAGGCAGATATCTCACATGAACCGCGGCTGGTCATACTTCGAAGCGTTTTCAGGTCAGGAATCTGCTTAATTGCATCTTCAAGAGGACGGGTAACGGATACCATCATTTTGTCGACAGGCTGTTCCCCGTTATCAGCAATTACTTTGATTTTAGGAAAAGTTATTTCAGGAAAGAGAGATACCTGTATTTGTCCGTAAAGAAATAATCCGCCTGCAATAATTGCTGCCAGAATTACTGAAACCGGATTCTTATATGAAAGAAAAAAATTCTTCATTCCAATAATTACTTAATAACAACTCTTGCCGTATCCGGAAGACCATAGCTTCCTGTAAGAATAATCCTGTCGGTCTGTGCAAATTCAGGATCGGTTATTTCAACTTCCTCATTATTTTCAAATCCTTTCTTAACAGGAATTTTTATGGCAGTGGTGTCATTTATGAGCTTCATCACCCAGAATTCAGTCTGCGTCTCATTGCTAAGGACAGCAGATTTAGGCAGAACGGAAGCGTTAGTCCTGCTGCTTAGAATAATACTGACAAGAGCATTCAGGTTTGCAGGAAGATGTCCGGCAAAGACCGGTTTGATAACAAACTTTACTGTCTGCGCCTGGGAATCCATTTCCGGAAGCTTACCGGTTATGTTACCATTAATAATCTGATTATCCGGCAGTTGTATTTTGCAGGTTGTATTTTTTTCAACGTATTTTACAAATTCAAACGGAGTGTCAAGAATAAAAACAAGACTGTTTTGTTCCGAAATAACTGCAAGTTCATCACCCTCCTGGACAAAGTCGCCATTCTGATGGGAAACAGAACTTATCACTCCGGATGTCGGTGAAATGATATTTATCCTGCCCTTAAAAGAAAATGTGCTGTCATCTATCATGGAATTATTCATTGCTGACGCTTCACGTGTTCTGATTGTATAAAGGATCTGATCCTTTTTTACATAATCTCCCAATATTATGGAAATACTTTCAACAGTCCCGGTAGTTGCAGACCGGATAATACTTTTATTGAGAAAAACTGTTACTGCAGGGAGATCAATGGTTTCTGTAACTGGTTTGTCTTTTACATTTACAATAGTGACCGGAGTTATCACTGATGCATCCACTTCAGAAGTTACAGTCGTTTGGTTGCATGCAGTGAGAAATAATATCGGCAATGCAATCAAACAGAATAAGTCAGAAGTTATTTTCGTTGATATCATAGGGTTTTATTGATTATTGAGTAAGAAGATAATTTATTTCATTTATCACCTGCTGAATCCGTATTTTATTATCGCTGAGATTTTTATTCACAATCCGATAGCTTTTTATTGCATTAATATATTCCGTCATCTGAATTATTCCGGATTCAAGCTGTTGCCTCAGAGCATTAACCAGCTGTTCGGATGTTGCCAGTTGGTTCTCCAGCTGAACTGTGAGGGTTTTTAATGATCTTAATTCATTATTTAGTTGCTGTATCTGCTGGTAATATCGTGTTGTAAAGTTATCGAGATATGAACTTCTCGTATTCTCTGTCAGCTTAAGTTTTTGTTTTTCCTTCTCTTTCTGATTACCATCATAAACAGGTATGCTGAGGTTTATCCCGGCACTAAAGCCGAAATGCCTGTAGAAATTAAATGGAGTGGCAGTAAGGAATCCGGCATCAGCAAACCAGTTCATTTTTGGCCGGTATTTCATATCAATTCCTGCAATATCATTAACAATGCGCAAACTGTCAATCTTATACTGCATAAATAGAGGTGATTTGCTGATCTCTGCCATGCCTGTTATTTCAAGAGCGGGTAAATTCAAATCATAAAATCCTGTATCATTCAGGCCGCATAACTGGTTAAGCAGCCTTATGTCCCTTTCATATTGATTTTTAAGCTGGTTCACAAGAATTTCCAGAGATTGTGTCTCAACTTGTAATGACAGGTAGTCTGTCTGCTTACAGAGGCCATCTAAAACAAATTGATAAGTAAGCATATTCTCCTTGTAATACAGCTCAAGGGAAGATTTATTAAAGGAAAGATCATTGTAATCGGCACAGGATATTAAATACTGTTCGGTAATGATCTTCTTTATTTCAGCGACAGAAATCCTTGCAGAGTTGTAAGCACCTTGTTGTTGTATACCAATTGCCTGAAATTTGTTTGAGAGTTCTTTTTTATTAAGGATATTTTGAGTTACACTTACGACTGCCTGATAATTACCACCATCTGTAACGACTTCATCATAACCGAAATTTGTGAAAACTGGAGAATAAAGTAGCTGCGATTTTGCTTCGACCTGCGGCATTTTTGAAGCCCTCAGAATAAGACTATCCAGCAGTGTTGAGTTGACCTGGTTATAATAATCCTTGAGAAGCGGACTGTTCTTTATCCCTTCCTGCAGGTAATAATCCAATGTCCGTGACTGGCTTAGCGCGCAAAAAGAAATATAGCAGAATACTATAATTATGATCAATCTTTTACTCATTTTAAAGTACTTTCAATATCTTTCATTGCAAGGTAGTTAAAATCATTATTGAAAAAAGAGAGGAATTCTCTGAAAATGTATTTTTAACATTTTTTAGATAAGTTATTCTTGGATCTTTACAATCTGGGAAAATCTAATCGCATAAATATGATAAGAAGGAGGTGCTTAAAATTTTCAGCGCATTCCAAACAAAACAGGAAATCCAAATATTACAATCAATATCCAGATTATATAAACCGGTAAATATTTTGAAATGGTCAATCCGACTTCCGCAATCTCCGACTTTTTAAAGTTTATTTTATACAAATCAATCATTATTAGAATTAAATTACCAAAAATCAAGATATTGGAACCAAGAACTGCTAGCCGGTTTGGTGTCACTCCATACTCTCCCAACCGGTAAAAAATTGCGGATAAAGCGATTAAGTCAATAATGAGCGTAATTATTGAAAGGATGAACAAGATCATTTCATTAAACTTCTGTTTCCTGTGTATAGAAGTTTCAGAAATCGAAAAGACAATAATACTCATGACACCTATTAGCATTAGATTGAAAATCAACAGAAAGTTTCTATCGGTATATGGATCTTTCCCCGAGATTGCTATAGCTACCAGATAAATTATTAAAGTAAGCAAAATCAGCGGACTGAAAATATTTGCTATTATAGGAGCAATCTTGTTGGTTAATGTTGTGTAATTGTTTATGATGAAGGTTGCAACAATTGGTGCAGATACTAATCCAATAAACACAACATTATTCATATAAAATTTTTCAATGCTGATGTTAATGGCACTGAATAAACCAATAGTTATCCAGGTTAAAATCCCTCCTGCTATAAGAATAATGGCTCCCAGGACAGCTAAATCTCCATTATGCTTTATGTATTCAATTCGTTTGCTTTTATCATTAAAGTTAAAGTCAATAAATATTAAACCGTAAATACACCACATTAGCAGAGGCAGATGAATGTATGCAAGATTTATTGAATCACTATTTCTATTTGAAGGTAACAGGTTGATATATATTATAGGGATTAAAAAGGCTGACAGGATTATTAAAAGTTTCTTTTGGCCGGAAATTCGATTAATCCATACAGCATAGATTGTAAGTCCCAGAAAGACAATGATTCCTGCATTCTTCTCGTAAAAGAAGAAGTCGGTTAAATTTATATTTAACAGACTTGGAATTTTGATGAGAAATCCTGTTATCAGGCATGATGCAATCATTATGAAAATGTCCGACCGGGTAAATTTCTTTATTTTATATGGTGTTTTGTCATAATCCAGTCGGGCTTTCCAGAACTTTACCGATTCGGAATTCTCCATCTCTGAATAGACTTTTCCAAAACCTGATTCAAAAGACTTTCTGTCATCACGATATAATTTTTCAAGTTCTTCAGGATTGTTGATGTTTTCTTTAATTTTTTCTTCCATGGATACAATGTTTAGGGAAAGTTAACATCAGACTGTCTGGACTGTTTTAATTATTGTACGCTATTTAGTTTTGCCAGTAAGAATATTATGCGATTCTGTTAAGGAGCTACTTTAACGGTGCAACATCCAGCACCATGAAAGTACCCGGCTTGACTGCTGGCCGGCGATTAGTATTTCCTGCAGATGTATCCGGAGCCTCATATTCTGCAGTCGACATGAATATATGATGTGTTTTCCTGTCAACAGTTATTGTTCTTGCACCGCGAAGTGTTGGAACATTTTCGAGCACTGTGAAGTTATCAGGGCTGATTTCCTGGACCACCGTCAATGTACCTTCTCCATTTGAGCTATAGACGCGTTTCAATTCAGGATCATAAGCAGCTCCGTCTGATCCGTCACCAATAGGAAGTGTGGTTATTACTTCACCCGATAATGAATTCAGAACAACCATAAGTTTGTTGCTGCAGACAGTAAACAGACGGTGATTTTCATTATCAAGTGCCATGCCGCTGGCTTCTTCACCTGGTGCAATGCTCCATATTTGTTCGACTTTATCTGTAGTTGAGTTAATAACAGAAATCTCGCTTTTATCTTCAATATTCACATATACTTTGCCCTTACTGTCTGTGACAGAATTCTCAGGCTTGCCATCAAGTTTGATCGTTGCTATGACTTTGTTTGTTACACCATCGATCACAGTCGCATTTGCAGTCCTGCCATTATAAACAAATACTTTATGGCTGAACGGATCATATAAAATTGCATCTGGATTCTGACCGGTTACAGGAACTTTAGTAATGAATGCCAGGGATTTAAGGTCGATAACAGTCACTGAAGAGTCTCTGCCGTTGCTTATAAATGCTTTTTCCAGATCAGCTGCAATGGCTATTCCATGGACTCCTTTTGTGTCCGGTATGGTTCCCAGCAGCTTCCCGTCTTTTTCATCAATGACCTGAACGACACTACTGTGCGAAACGAAGATCCTGCCTGTGGATTCATCAACATTCAGGTAGTCCCATCCTCCATCTCCGTCAAGGTGGAACTTGTTTACTATTGTATACCCTGATGATTCTGTCTGAGCCTTCAGGAAGTTGCTGCAGCATATAAGAATGAAGCAACTGACGATAAGAAAGTACTTTTTCATTTTAGTGGATCTAATAATAATTAAAAATAAAGTTAATCTGTTTAAATGAGATTGAAGTTAATACACTCTATATTGATTAATAATTATTTCCTATAGTTGTTAAAGCCCTGAACCAGCAATAGAAATATGTTATCAATTATTTATGATCTCTTCCATTAATTCTATCTGTATCTCCTGAATTTCAAATAATCTATTTGCCCGGCTGATCATAATCACAGGAGCCTGGATAGCGGCAAGACATGAAAGTATAAGGTTTAACAGAATAAAAGGATAGGGATCAAAAGGTTTATTAAATAATAAACTAATTACCAAATCTATAGCCAATCCCTGATTCAGTGATTAGAAGCTCAGGTTTTGATGGATTATCCTCTATCTTTTTTCTGAGTTGAGCTATAAAGACTCTCAGGTATTGCGTTTGTTCAAGATAGCTGTACCCCCATATTTCTTTTAATAAGAATTGATGTGTAAGTACACGCCCCTGGTTCTTGGCAAGAAGTGATAATAATGAGAACTCGGTAGCAGTAAGTTTGATTATTGCGTCGTTTTTTCTTACCACATGGTTGATCATATCTATATTCAGCGATCCAAATTCAAGTAAAGGACTGTCTTTTTTCTCCTCACTTAACCTGATTGCTGCACGAATTCTTGCAATTAATTCACCGCTTCTGAAAGGTTTAGTTAAATAGTCATTTGCTCCTCTGTCCAGAGCTGTAATAATATCATCTTCGGAATTTCGTACAGTTAATACAATAATCGGTTTAGAAAACCATTCCCTGAGTTTTAACAACAGTTCAAGTCCATCAATGTCAGGTAATCCCAGGTCAAGAATAATTAATGATGGATGATAAGTTGCAGCCGCAATCAGGCCTTCTTTCCCGGTTGAAGCAAAAAAAGTATTATAATTGTGTGATGACAATGATATCTCCAGAAGACGACGAATCTGCACTTCATCATCAATAATTAATATATTTGCATTCCCATTCATTATTCAAATTTAAATTTTTTCATATCAGGGATTTCGGTTGGTATCTTGACTGTTATTATTGAACCTCCATTTTTTCTGTTTTCAATTGTCACGTTGCCATTATGTGACTGAACAAATCCTTTAACTATTGAAAGGCCCAATCCTGTTCCTCCTGAAATACTACCTTCGAGTCGGTAGAATTTATTAAAAACGTTCAGCACCTCATCCGGAGGGAAACCAGGTCCTCTGTCCATAACCTGCATAATAAAACTTTGGTGATCATAATACATTTTAATTCTGATAGTTGTCCCTGGTTTTGAATATTGAGTAGCATTAAGTACAAGATTATGAAGGACATGCTCCATAAGTCCGATATCTATTTTTACAAGAGGCATTTCATCGGGAATGCTGACTTCCAGATTAAATCTTTCGAGTTCTTTTTTCAGGACTTCAATGACTTTATTGGCAAGATCATGTACGTCATGCCAGTCAAGCTTGGGTGTGATCCTGCCAGACTCCAGCCTCGACATATTCAGCAGGTTATCTATAAGTCTGTTTAATCTTTCTGAAGCTTTATTAATCTCAAAATGTAAATGCATGTTTGTATTCTTATCAAATTCACCAGAAAGTAAAGTATCTGATGCCCCCATTATTGTAGCAATAGGAATTCTCAATTCATGGGAAATTGAATTAAACAAGCTTTTATATAGCTTATCTGATTCATCAAGTATTGATGCTCTTCTTGCTATATCATTCAGAAATTCTCTTTCAAGCGCATTTGAGATTTGTGTCCGGTAAGCATCCCAGAAGGCTTTTTCGTCACCTGAAAGGGGGTTCTTTTGCTTTATAACTACAACTCCCAAATGTAACTTGTTCCCAATAAGAGGATAAAATGTAAATTCGGTTGAAGGAAGAGTATCAGTAAATCGGCCAGCTTCCCTTGAGTGCTGAAAAGACCATTCAGCAACGCTTAATTCCTGCTCAGAAAGGTTTAAAGAATTTTCTGGTTTTATTATTTTCTCCAATACATTGTTTCCACCCTGAAGGATAATTGAACAATCAAGTCTTGAATACTTCCTGATGTACTTAACGGATGTTCTTATAACCTCATCAATACCTGATGTCATTGACAGCTCCCTTGTCAACTGGTACAATGCATTTGTTCGTAATTCTCTTTCCCTGGTGAGTCTTTCCTGTTTCCTCACTCTTGATGTCATTACCCCTCCTATGAGGGCTATAATAAAGTACGTCATAAGCATCAATACATCTTCAAGTTTGTCAACATGAAGATTAAACGAGGGTGGTATGAAGAAGAAATCCCATATTAAGGCACTCAATGTCGCAGAAAGCAGAATAGGTCCTATTCCTACAAAAAGGGCCAGAATAGAAACCGTAAATAATAATCCGAATGCAACTATCTGGTATCCAATGTACTCCTTTAGCGGGTAAAAAATAACAGCAGTCAGAATGGTGAATAACGCTGATAAAATATACTGGGAGAATCCTGAAGTGAATCCTGGCATGCCAAAGTACCTCATGTATTGGTTGTCTTCAGATTGATTTGATCCTAATACATAAACATCAATATTACCACTGTACTTAATCAGTTTATTTATAAAATTTCTTAGGATAAAATATGACCATAGATTCCAGTATCTCGGTTTGCTGACAATGATATGAGTAATGTTTTCCCTTTGGCTGATGTCCAGGATAGCCCTTACAAGATCATTACCTGAAGTAGTTATGAATTCGGCCCCAAGCTGTCTTGCAAGGTTTATATTTTTATTCAGTTGTTCCTGTTGATCCGGAGATAGTTTTCTTGTCGATTCGATATAAACGGCCAGGAGAGTAGCGCCCATTGTATATGAAAGATTTTTTGCCCAGCGAAGGAGTTTGGCTGATTGCGGGCTTGGACCAATAACCGCTAACAAGTGCATCCCAGATTTCCATGGTCCTTTTATGCGATTCTTCTGCATATATACCCTTAGTTGCCTGTCAACCCTGTCAGCTACAATCCTCAGGGACATTTCCCGCAAAGCTGTAATATTTCCTTTTTTAAAAAAATTCCTGATTGCTTCCGCCGATCGTTCGGGGGCATAAACTTTCCCGTCTGCGAATCTCTGAAGAAGTTCATCGGGGGTAATATCAACTAGTTCGACTTCATCAGCTTTTTCAAAAATCTCATCAGGAACTGTTTCTCTTACGACGATACCTGTAATCTGAGAAACTGTATCTGACCTGCTTTCCAGGTGCTGGACATTCAGGGTGGTATACACATCAATTCCCATGTCAAGAATATCAAGAATATCCTGATATCGTTTAATATGTCGGCTCCCGGGTACATTGGTATGCGCAAGTTCATCAATGAGAACAATATCAGGCTTCCTTGTTATAACAGCTTCTATATCTGTATCCTCTAGTTTTGTGCCTTTATATTCAACAATTTTCCTTGGAATTATTTCGAAACCTTTTAAAAGCTCATTAGTATCAGGTCTGTTATGAGTTTCAATATACCCAATAATAATATCTTTCCCGTTTGATTTATCAATGTGTGCAGATTCAAGCATTGAGAAAGTCTTGCCAACACCTGCACACATTCCGAAAAAGATTTTCAGCTTGCCCTTCTTGCTTTGGTCTTCTTCAAGTTTTATTGAGGCAAGCAATTCATCAGGATCTGGCCGAATATTATCGTAATCGTTCATTTAAGACTATCTATCTTCAAATTTAAGAGAAATACATTGATCCTTGGCTCTCCAAGTAAAGAAAACTGACGTTTTTCAGTTAATTCATTTATTAAATTAACAAGTTGATCTTGCCTATTCTGGTTCATTCCTCGTGCCTTGGCTACCCTGTTAACCTGTAGTAGAGCTGCTGTCGGAGAGATATGAGGATCCAGACCACTGGCACTGGCAGTAACCATTTCAGGTGGTATATACAGATCTTCTTTAATATTATTTGCCTGCAAAAAAGTTTGCTCTCTTTGAATTATCTTATTTTTCAGAAGCGGATTTAAAAGACCAAGGTTTGAACCACCAGAGGGAAGAGGATTATAATTATTGATGGAAGGTCGTGACCAAAAATATTTTGGACTGTTAAAATCCTGCCCAATTAATTCTGATCCTAAAATTACTCCATTACTTTCAACAAGACTTCCCTGTGCCTCTCTGTGAAATAATAAGGAGGTAATAACTGTGACGAGCCCAGGATATACTATTCCGGTAAGAATTATCATTAGTGCCAGGAATTTTAATCCTGTAATGATTTGTCTTTTCATTTCTTTTTCAAATCAAATGAAGAAAATTCAGTAAAATATCTATCACTTTAATACCTATAAATGGAGCAACCAGTCCACCTGCTCCATAAATCAAAATATTTCCTGTAAGTACCCTGCTTGCTGGTAAAGGCCTGTATCTTATACCTTTAAGAGCCAGGGGAATCAAAGCTATTATTATTAAAGCATTAAAGATAACTGCACTAAGAATCGCACTCTCCGGTGATGCCAGGCGCATTATATTGAGTGCAGATAATGGACCTGATACTCCAGAAGAAGCATATAATGGTAATGCCAGAGCAGGGATTATAGCAAAGTATTTCGCCACATCATTAGCAATACTGAAAGTGGTTAAAGCTCCACGTGTCATAAGTAATTGCTTTCCGGTTTCGACGACCTCTATTAGTTTTGTCGGATTGCTGTCAAGATCTACCATATTTCCAGCTTCCCTGGCTGCCTGTGTCCCTGTATTCATTGCAATGCCAACATCAGCCTGGGCAAGAGCTGGAGCATCATTTGTCCCATCTCCTATCATACCTACAAGATGCCCTTGTGCCTGTTCCAAACGTATACGTGATAATTTATCTTCTGGTTTGGCTTCTGCCATAAAGTCATCTACTCTTGCCTCCGCAGCAATAGCTGCAGCAGTCAGGGGATTGTCGCCGGTAATCATTATTGTTCTTATTCCCATGGCCCGAAGCTGTTCAAAGCGGGATTTAATGCCCCCCTTTACTATATCTTTCAGATTAATGACACCGAGGACT
>CAZLCF010000002.1:0-13567 GCA_964557905.1 uncultured Rikenellaceae bacterium
CTGTTAATAATAAGACTAAGTGTCTGATTTACAAAAAGGGTATACTTTTTGATGTGTTAAAAAGGTGTTTACTCGATGATAATTCTAAAAAAACAAATAAAATTCATAATAACTTTCCAACACAATTAACAGCATATATATATCATCATAAATAAATATATTTAATAGATATATATTATGTTGATGTTATTTAAAAGACTTTTTAATGAAGAAAGAAAAAAATTATATTGATGATATAAAGAGAATGAAAACAGCTAAAAATGCGGTCATTCTCGCTCACTATTATCAGACAGCTGACATCCAGGATATGGCTGATTTTATTGGGGACAGCCTTGCATTATCTCAAAAAGCCGCTGATAATCATGCTGATATTATCTTGTTTGCAGGAGTGAGATTTATGGCTGAAACTGCAAAAATTCTTGCCCCGGAAAAGAAAGTACTACTACCTGATATGGATGCAGGCTGTTCATTAGCAGATTCTTGCAAAGCTGAAGATTTTAAGAAATTCATTGAAAAAAATCCGGGAAGAACTGTTATTACATATGTAAATACAACAGCAGAAATAAAAGCATTGTCTGATATAAGTTGTACATCCTCCAATGCAGTTCAGATTGTTAATTCACTTCCTATAGAAGAAAAAATAATATTTGCTCCTGACAGGAATCTTGGAAATTATGTTCTTAATAAAACAGGACGGGATATAATTGTATGGAACGGAACATGTCATGTTCATGAGAAATTTTCACTGGAAGCTATATTGAAATTAAAGGAAAAGAATCTGAAAGCCAAAATCATTGTTCATCCTGAATGTGAACTGCAGATAAGGATGATCGCTGATTTTATAGGCTCAACGTCAGCATTGCTTCAATTTACAAAAAAAGATAATGGTAAATGTTATATTGTGGCCACGGAACCGGGGATAATTCACCAGATGAAAAAGGAAACGCCCGGAAAGACATATATTCCGGCTCCTCCAAAAGATTCAACATGCGGATGCAGTGAATGTAATTTCATGAAACTTATTACTTTAGAAAAAATATATAAATGCCTAAAAAACGAAAAACCTGAAATATTTGTTGATCCTGATATAATAAAGGATGCTCAGAAACCGATTAAAAGAATGATTGATATTTCAAAAAAACTAGGCCTTTAAATAATGAAAAGAATTTTTATAATAATTATCACAGTTTTTACAATATTTAATGGATACGCACAAACCAGCGAAGTTCTTAAGGATGGTTACCAGGTATTTAAATATCCCAACGGCACGGTTTCAAGCAAGGGTTTTATTAGAAATGGAAAGCCGGACGGATATTGGAAAAGCTATTATGTAACGGACATATTGAAATCGGAAGGTATGTACAGAAACTTCATGCTGGACAGTATATGGATTTTTTATGATCAGGTTGGTGATACGACAGATATGATCAGTTACTTGTTCGGAAAAAAGAATGGGTATTATTATAAATATAAAAAGGATCCTTCTTGGGGATTGTATATATGGTCAAAAGAGCTCTATGCAGGAGACAGGAAGGAAAGAACAGCCTATATTTATTTTCCTGACGGTAAAATTCAACAGACATTTGCTTATAATGAGGGGAAGAAAGAGGGACTATCAAAAGAATATGACAGAGATGGAAATGTTATAACACTTCTTGAATACAATAATGATTTTCTAGTAAGCAGGGAGAAGATCAACAGGACCGACAATAACCATATGAAACAGGGAGAATGGAAAGAATTTTACCCCTCCGGAACCCTGAAAACAGAAAAAACATATAAAGATGATCTGCTGCACGGATATTATAAGGAATATGATGCCCGCGGAAATCTGGTGCTTACAATGCTTTATGACAATGGTTCAATAGTAAAATCAAGGGTTGAGGATGAACCGGATATAGAAATTGTCAGCAGATATGATAATGACGGAAAGCTGATATACAGCGGACCATTCAGAATTAATGTTCCTGTAGGAGTTCACCGGGAATTCGGAAAAGACGGGAAGGTAAGCAATTCATTCATTTACAATGATAACGGATTATTATTATCAGAAGGTATCGTTGATGAAGCAGGAAACCAAAATGGTAAGTGGAAAGATTATTATCCGGACGGAAAAGTCAGAGCAGAAGGCACCTATAATGACAACAGAAAGACAGGATTATGGAAATTCTATAATACTGCTTCAAAAGTTGAACAAACAGGATATTATAATAATGGAAGACCTGATGGTTTATGGACATGGTATTATGATAAAGGATCTGTTCTCAGGGAAGAAGAATATTTCCAGGGTCAGCGAGACGGGTCATACACAGAATATTCCATAGATGGAGGTATTATTGCAACAGGGCAGTATTCAGATAGCGAGAAAAATGGTGACTGGAAATTCAAATCCGGTGATTTTACAGAAGAGGGTAAATATATAATAGGCTTAAAAGACGGATTGTGGAAGTCATATTATGAGAACGGCAAACTGAAATTCAAAGGAAACTACATTCAGGGAAATCCTGACAAACAACATCTTTATTATTATGAATCGGGGAAAATAAAAGAGGAGCAGTATTACCAGGCAGGAATACGGCAGAAAACATGGAAAAAATTCGACGAGGAAGGAGTTCCTGAATTGATCATTATCTATAAAGATGATGTTGAAATAAGCATCAACGGTGTTAAAATAAATCTTCCTGAAAGCGATACAAAGCTGATAAAATAGTTACTTTGCTTCATGGAAGAGAACTATAATATCAGGAAAGAAAATATTACAATTGTTGACAAGGAATTTGAGAAACAACTCCGGCCCTTATCTTTCAATGATTTTAAAGGGCAAAAGCAGGTAATTGACAACCTGATAGTTTTTGTAACGGCAGCAAAACAGAGGGGCGAATCTCTTGATCATGTCCTTTTGCATAGTCCTCCTGGTCTTGGAAAAACAACACTGGCAAATATAATTTCAAATGAGCTTCAGGTGAACCTGAAGGTCACATCCGGTCCTGTCCTCGATAAACCAGGAGATCTGGCCGGATTGCTGACAAATCTTGAAGAAGGAGATGTACTTTTTATTGACGAAATCCACCGTCTAAGCCCTGTTGTGGAAGAATATCTGTATTCGGCAATGGAAGATTTCCAGATAGATATAATGATTGATAAAGGACCAAGCGCCCGATCGGTACAGTTAACTCTCAATAAGTTTACACTTATAGGCGCAACAACACGGTCAGGATTACTGACAAGTCCTCTAAGAGCGAGATTTGGCATTAAGTTTCACCTTGAATATTATGATCACGAAGTACTTACTGGTATTGTCAAAAGATCAGCAGGAATACTTAATGTTAAAATTGATGAATCTGCAGCAATTGAAATTGCGAAGAGAAGCCGGGGAACACCAAGAATTGCCAATGCACTGTTGCGCAGGATAAGGGACTTCGCTCAGGTTAAGGGATCCGGAAAAGTTGACCTTGAAATTACAAAGTATGGTCTTAATGCCCTTAATATAGATCAGTATGGACTTGATGAAATGGATAACAGGATACTTTCAGCCATAATAAACAAGTTTAACGGAGGCCCCGTGGGATTAAATACTATTGCGACTGCTGTTAGTGAAGAAAGCGGAACCATTGAAGAGGTTTATGAACCATTCCTTATCAAGGAGGGTTTTCTGAAAAGGACTCCGCGGGGAAGAGAAGCTACAGAACTCGCCTATAAACATCTTGGGAAGCAATTCGGACACAGGGAGGGTTCTCTGTTTTGAAAATCAGTTGAATACATTACTGATCTTTTCCAGGCCTTTTTTATTCAGGATCCTGATCTTTCTGCCATTAAGCTCGACAAGTTTGTCAGATTTGAATTCTGATAAAAGCCTGATCACCGATTCTGTTGCAGTCCCGACTATGTTTGCCAGCTCTTCACGGGTCAGAGATATCTGAAGAAAATTTTGTGCATCAAGACCAAAATCGTTGACAAGTAAAAGAATTATTTCAGCCAGCCTTTCCCGTACGGTTTTCTGCGCTATGTCGGTTATGAATGAATTTGCCTCCCCAAGTTCGTGGCAGGCAAGTTTAAGAAGCTCATGAGCAAAGCTGGAGTTGGTTTTTACCAGCTTAATAAGAATTTCAGACGGTATAAAACAAACCTGGCAATCTTCAATAACTTTAGCAGAAGTACATGCGGATTCATTACTTAAAACACTCCGGTAGGCTATTATATCCCCCGGCTTCGCAAAACGTATAATCTGTTCCTTTCCGTCAAAGCCCGTTTTAAATATTTTAATGATTCCTTTATGAATACAATAAAAACCACTTATCCTGCTTCCCTCCTGATAGAGAATTTCTCCGCGTTTGTACTGACGAAACTCTTTTTCAAAATTAATCATATCAACCTCATCACGGGTCAATTGTTTGAAAATGGCGCCAGTCTCCATCGCACACCTATCACAAAGGGGAATCGGGACTTCGTGTTGCTTCATATCTTCCTGTGATTATTTTAAAAGATTAACAATAATTTGATGATAATTGTTCAGTTTCTTAAAATGCAGTTCTGAATTGTTCAAGAAATCTTACATCATTTTCAAAATAAAGACGCAAATCATTAACCTGGTATTTTAACATGGCGGGTCTTTCAATTCCCATTCCAAAAGCAAAACCTGTATATTTTTTACTATTGATATTACTTGCCTCCAGAACAGCAGGATGGACCATTCCGCAACCCAGCACTTCAAGCCAGCCTGTATATTTGCAGACATTGCAACCCACTCCACCGCATATGCTGCAGCTGATATCCATTTCGCCGGAGGGTTCCGTAAACGGGAAATATGATGGTCTTAAGCGTATTTTTGTCTCCTTGCCAAACATTTCACGGGCATAAAACAATAATGTCTGTTTAAGATCTGCAAAAGAAACATTTTCATCAATGTAAAGACCTTCAACCTGGTGAAAAATACAATGAGCTCTCGCAGAGATGGCTTCATTACGGAAAACCCGACCAGGAGAAATAGTTCTGATAGGCGGCTTCTGGTTTTGCATTACACGAACCTGAACTGAAGAAGTATGGGTTCTAAGTACAATATCACGGGGATTGGAATCCTCTGGTGAAATCCTTGATATATAAAAAGTATCCTGCATATCCCGGGCAGGATGTTCAGAAGCAAAGTTCAGCTTTGTGAATACATGATCATCATCTTCAATCTCAGGTCCTTCAGATATTGTAAACCCGATACGTTCAAAAATATCAATTATCTCATTCCTGATAATTGATATGGGATGACGTGAACCAAGAAACCATGGATAAGCCGGACGCGTGAGATCATCTGCCAATGCTAAATTGCCAGTAGACTGAAGCCCTGTTTTAAGACTATTATACTTTTCAAGAGCTGTTTGTTTTAATATATTCAGCTTCTGACCAATATCTTTTTTGTCGGAAGCCGACACATTCCTGAATTCTTCAAACAACTCAGGAATAAGTCCTTTTTTGCTCAGGAACTTCAGGCGAAATGATTCAAGTTCTTCATTGCTTTTGGCAGAGAAAGAGGAAATTTCAGCAAGAAGATTATCTATTTTTTCAAACATTAAAAAAACTTTAACAATGTTTATTTATTGACGATTTTTATTTTGAGGATCTTAATATCACTAAGAGGCTTATCTGTATTGTCTGTTTTTACCGCAGCAATTTTATCCACAACATCCAGACCTTCAACTACTTCACCAAAGACAGTATAAGTACCGTCAAGACGTGGCACACCACCAACAGTCTTATAAACAATCCGTTGATCTTCAGGTATCTTGTAAAAACCTTCGGTAGTAAGATAATTAAACATTTTCTCTGATGCCTTTTCCTGGATCTCGCTGTCTGAGAGAGGAACTCCGGACAATATTGAACTGTCAGCAAAATGACGGATAAATTTGTTAAAAAGGGCCTGCCTGATATTGCTGTTTATAATTTCTTCTGCCTGGCTCAGCTGGGCATCATTAAATTTTACTCCCTGAACGATGTAAAAATGTGTACCGGACGACCTCATATCAGGATTGACATCATTACCCTCACGTGCAGCAGCCAATGCGCCTTTTTTATGAAAAAACTGTTTATTAAATTCCGACGGAATTGTATAGGTATTTAACGAATCTGCACTTTTATTAATGGGGATGCTGCGGGTTAAAGGATCCCCTGCCTGAATCATGAAGCTGTTAATAACACGATGAAATGAAATGCCCTCATAAAAACCCGAATTAATAAGTTTTATGAAATTATCCCTGTGAACGGGAGTATCATCATAAAGCCTGAGCTTAATATCCCCGAGGGTTGTTTTCATGAGAACAACAGAATTCTCATTGCCTCCAGGAGCATTACAGGAGATAGCAAGAAACATAACGGAAAGGAATAATATCCTGATTACTATTTTGTTCATGAATATTAGCTTTTGGTTAATAATGTTCTGCAAATCTGAAAGCAAAGATATTTAACTTTGGGCGATCACGAAAGAATTGATTTTTAAAATATGATATTTTTTTGTTTCATACTTCAAAGCTGATACCAGATCTTTGAAGCTATTTTTATCTTGAAGGATTAAGGTGAACGAGATCAGGACATTAGCAAAACAAACTGCCATCTACGGATTTGGAACAATAGTTCCGAGATTCCTGAATTATGGCATTATGACATTCTTTTACACAAGAATTTTTGAAAAGGCAGAATATGGTGTTGTGACTGAGCTTTATGCATGGATGGTATTATTGCTGATTGTCCTGACCTATGGTATGGAAACAGGATTCTTCAGATTTGCTCAAAAAAAGGAAGAATCTGAAAAGGTATACAATACAGCTCTTATAAGTCTTTTTATTACTTCATCATTATTCCTGATATTTGTAAATGTTTTTATTGGGCCCGTATCAGCGGTTCTTAATTACAGAGGAAATCATGATTATATCAGACTGTTTGCAGGAATTGTTGCAATAGATGCATTTACGGCAATACCCTTTGCATGGCTGAGGAAAGAAAACAAGCCAGTGGTGTTCAGCATTATAAAGATTGCCAATGTAATTATAACAATCGTCACGGTATTATTCCTTTTGCTTATAGCTCCGGGTATTTATGAAAAAAGCGACGGATGGTTCAGATCTGTATATAATCCAGGTTACAGGGTGGGTTATGTATTCGTTGCGAACCTTATTGGTAGCATCGCGACCCTTATCATGCTTTTGCCTTATATACTGAGGATAAAACCGGTCTTTGACAAAACCATCTGGAGAAGAATAATAAATTATTCATTTCCACTTTTGATCGCAGGTCTCAGCGGATCCATAAACGATACTCTTGACAAGGTTATATTACGAAGAATGGTAGGTGAAGATACTGGCCTTGCCACTGTAGGAGAATATGGAGCAGGTTATAAGATTGCAGTATTAATGGCCCTATTTATCCAGATGTTCAGATTCGCTGCGGAACCTTTCTTTTTTGAGAGGGCAAAACATGACAACGCCAAGGAGACTTATGCCTTTGTGATGAAGTATTTTGTAATAATAATGCTGATTATTTACCTTGGAATAAATTTATATATATCAGGATTTCAGTTTATTATAGGAAAATCATTCAGAGATGCAATAGTCGTCGTTCCGATAGTCAGCATGGGATACCTGCTATATGGAATATATATTAACCACAGTATATGGTACAAACTGAATGATCTCACTAGATTTGGTATATATATTACTGTAATAGGAACCGTTATAACAGTATCGATCAATGTTTTGCTTATTCCTGTTTATGGTTATATTGCTTCAGCCTGGGCACATGTAGCAGCATACGGGGCAATGATAATAATGTCATTTATTTTTGCCAGGAAGCATTATAAAATTGAATATAATATGAAAGAACTTATTCCTTACTTTGCAGTTGCAGTTGGAATGGTGATCTTCAGCAGATTATACAATTATGGAAGTATGGTTTCCGAACTTATAATCAATACAACATTTATGGCTGCATTTTTGGCTTATGCCCAGTATAAGGATAAATTGATGACAGTATTCTTGAAGAATAGTAATAAATGAAGATAAGAATCGTAAATAAATCAAAACAAGAACTTCCATCCTATTCAACCGAAGGCTCAGCAGGTATGGATTTAAGGGCTAATATTGAAAAAGAAATTGTCATGAAGCCAATGCAAAGAAGACTGGTGCCGACAGGCTTATTCGTTGAAATTCCGGTTGGTTATGAAGCACAGATAAGACCCAGAAGCGGACTTGCAATAAAGAAGGGAATTACAGTTTTAAACTCTCCGGGCACTATTGATGCTGATTACAGGGGAGAAGTATGTGTTATGCTGATAAACTTATCAGACGAAAATTTCGTTATTAAGGACGGAGAAGGAATAGGACAGATGATAATTACAAGGCATGAAAAGGCCGAATGGATAAATGTCAAAAAATTGGATGAAACAACAAGAGGTTCAAGCGGATTTGGTTATACTGGAAAGAAATGAACATGAGAAGGAAAGGATATATCTTACTGATAATTGTTTTGATAACAGCAACAATTTATTCATGCGGAAAGAAAATAATTCCTTCAGCAACTGGAAGCATAAAACAATATGACTCAGTTGCTTACGACTATTGGTTCGTCGAGGCAGTTAAGCTTAAGCTTATGGGCAACGGCGGTGAAGCTCTGAAATTATTTGAACAGTGCCTGAAAATAAATCCGGAAAATAGTGCATCTTATTACCAGATAGCTCAGATAGTCATGGCAAACGGCGATATAAATAGCGGAAAAAAATATCTCAGAAAAGCAATAGCACTGGAACCTGGTAATTTATGGTATCTGATGATGCTGGCCGGAACATATTATCAGGAACAAAAACTCGACAGCGCAATAATATACTACGAACAGGCAGTTAATTATCATCCTGAAAAGGAAGATATGAAGCTAACGCTAGGAAACCTTTACTCAGAAAATAAGAAATACGATAAAGCAAATATAATTTTTGAAAGCCTGGATAAAAAATATGGCATAAATGAGTCTTCAACCGTTGGAGCAATAAAGAATTTAATGTGGGCTGAAAGGTATGATGAGGCTTTGGAAAAGGCTTTAATGCTTCTTAAAGAATATCCGGATGAGATATTATTAAATGGACTGCTAGCGGAAATATACAGGGGTAAAGGAGAACCAAAGAAAGCAATGGAAGTTTACAACAGGCTTTTAGAAAGAAATCCTGATAATCCGGAAACACAATTATCATTATGTGATTTTCTCATAAATGAGAATAAATATGAAGAATTATTCATGCTGCTGAATACAGTAATACTGAATGATAAAATATTAAGAGAAAATAAAATATCCCTTTTTGCAAGACTTATAGGAATAAATGATGTTGTGACAGCAAATAGTCAAAAGCTTCAGTTGGCGCTGATGGTTTTGGAAGCTGAATATAAAAATGATAATATCATACAGCTTTTAAGACCGGAATTAATGGCACAAGAGAAAAAATATAGTGAAGCAGCCGCAAGATTAGAAGAAATAATAGAGGTTCAGCCTGAAAACTATTTTGCATGGGAAAAATTATTGCTTATATATCTTGATGCCGGAGAATATAAAAAACTGGAAGAAAAAGGAAAAGTATGTGCTGCAAAATTTAACAGATCATTTTTAGCAAAGATATTATATGCAACCGCAGCGACTGAAAATAAGAATTATGAAACAGCATTAAATGAATTGAAGAAAGGAGATATACTTGCGGGAGAAAATAAGGAAATGTCATTGCAGGTGCTTTCACTGAGAGCGGATATTTATTACAGGATGAAGGATTTTGAAAAAGCCTTTAAAACATTTGACGAGGCACTTAAAGCAAACAATGACGACATTACCGTATTGAATAATTACGCATATTATCTTGCCGAACAAAACTTACGGTTAAAAGAAGCTGAAATAATGGCGGGAAAGGTTATTGAAATGGAGAAAAACAATAATACATATCTTGATACATACGGATGGGTTTTATATAAAAGAGGAAAGGTAAAAGATGCAGAAAAAATTTTTGAAGAGATCATAAAGAGCAGCAAAGATCCTGATGCTGAATATTTTGAACATTACGGATATATTTTAAAAAAGAGAAAGAATTGTCAGAAAGCAATTATTAATTGGAAGTTTGCTTTAGAACTGGATAGTACAAAAACTAATTTAAAAAAAGAAATAGAAAATTGCGGAAATACATTTTGATATTAGTATTTATTACAATTACGGGGTGTTCTGTGACAAGGAAAAATCTAAGAACTGAATTTTTGGATGAAAACGGTACGAAGGGAATTTTTGAACAAATAAAAGCTTTAAATATAACTAACAGTGATTTTAATATCATGAAGGCTGAAATTAGTATCAAAAATAATATGGAAAGCCGGAAAATGATGGGAAGTATGAAATATAAGAAGCCAGGTACATATCTGATAAGCATTAGAAGCCAGGCAGGCATTGAAGCAGCAAGAATATTTATAACTGAAGATACAATTCTTATAAATGACAGAATAAACAAGAAATTATACTATGGATCACCGGATTATCTTTTTGAAAAATATGGAATAACAACGTCGGTGCTACCGATTATTATGGGAGATTACATTGCGAATATAACTGGAGATGAACAAAATAAGTGTGAGAATAATTACCTTAATATAAAAGAAATAATAAGTAGCAAGGAAATAATTTTTAATATAGACTGTAAGAAGAAGAAAGTAGTTGATGTGAGTACAATAGACCCGGAGTCAGGAAAAGGAATCGTAATAAAATTTGAAAAATTTGATAAAGGCGAAGGAGTAGCAATTGCAAGAAATATAAAAATAACAGATTCTGCTGCTGAAACAAATATTTTTATACAGATTGAAAAAATTGAAAAAGGTATTAAAAACGAAATTACTTTCATACCGGGAAGAAACTATGAAAAAGTATTATTAAGATGAAAGAAAGGTTGATAATAGCAATAATACTTTGTGGTTTTTCAATTAAGGTTGCAGCACAAACAAAAGCCGAACTTGAGGAAAAAAGGGAAAGAAATCTTGAAGAAATAGCATATGTAGATGATATGCTGAAAAGCACAGCGGAACAAAAAACAGCAGGACTTAATGCATTAAAAATACTGGGAAACAAAGTTAACCTGAGAGAAAATGTTATAATTGGAATGGGTGAAGAAATAAACCTGTTAAATGAAAGAATTAACCTGAACAAAATTGCCATTGATATGATGGAAGGCGACCTGGTTACTTTAAAGGAAGATTATTCAAGAGCAATTGTAAATTCTTATAGATCAAAAAAAAGCAACCCGGATATTATATATATATTATCAGCAAAAGATTTTAACCAGGGATATAAAAGACTTAAATATCTTCAACAAGTCACAAAGTACAGAAGAAATGAAGCCGAAATAATTGCAGCGTTAAAAGAACAGATTGAATTGACAAAACAAGGACTGGAGGATGATTTAATCAGAATATCAGATCTTAAAAGAAAAGAAGAGATTCAGAAAGGTTTATTACAAGGAGAACAGACAAGAAAACAGAAAATGATAAAATCTTTGAGCTCAAAAGAAAAACAGCTTAAAAAAGAGCTTGATGAAAAGAAGAGAATAGCAAAAAGGCTGGAAGGTGAAATTGCCAGGATCATTGAAGAAGAAAGAAAAAAATCAAGAATAACTGATTTGACACCTGAACAAAAATTAATAGGTGAGAATTTTTATGACAATAAAGGAAGGTTACCGTGGCCGGTAGAGAGAGGAATAATAACAAATCATTTTGGTGTACATCAGCATCCTGTGCTAAAGTATGTAACCGAAAATAATTTCGGAATAGAAATTACAAGTTCGGGAAAAGCGATCGCACGAAGTATTTTTAAGGGAGAAGTAACTTCAATTTTTGTAATTTCAGGAGCAAATATGACAGTTATAATAAGACACGGGAAATATTTATCGGTTTATAATAACCTTATTAATGTAAGAGTAAAAAAAGGTGATAAAGTGGAAACAAAGCAGGAACTTGGGGAAGTATTTAAGAATGCCGGAGAGGAAAGCACATGTACAATGAAATTTATGATTTTTGAGGAAAAATACCTTGATCCGGAACAATGGATAGCAAAAATCTGATATCTTGTGAAACAAATTGAAATAATTCAAGTATAAAGGATTGACATTAATTGATTTATGTTAAAGAAATTACATATAGAATCAAAAATTGAAAATTTAAGAACTGTTGAAAACGCTATAGATAATATTACAGGCGATGCAAGAATTAACCAGGATAATTATGGTAAAATACTTATCGCTACACTTGAGGCGGTTAATAATGCAATAATTCACGGAAATAAATCAGATGCAAATAAACATGTAAAGATTGAAATCTTACTAAAGGATAACAGATTGGTAATAAAGGTTACAGATGAAGGCAAAGGGTTTAATCCAAAAGAGATCCCGGATCCGACAAGGCCAGAAAATATAGAAGCAATTAACGGGAGAGGAATATTCCTTATGCAGAAGCTGGCTGATGAAATAGAATTCAATAAAAAGGGAAACAGCGTCACGATGACTTTCAAAAACATAAAGCATTGAAAATAAAAGTATTTTATGATAATATAAATTATCGTATCAGAAAAAGTAAAGAAGCGCTTAAATTAATTGAAAAGGTCATCAGGAAAGAAAATAAAATACCTGGTGACCTTTATTTTATTATAACAACCGACAAAGAACTTCTAAAAATAAATAATGAGTTTCTTGGAAGAAATACACTAACAGACATAATTGCGTTTGATTATTCAGAAAAGAATACGGTAAGCGGGGAAATATATATTAGCGAGGAAACAGTTAAAAGAAATTCTTTAAACTATAAAGTTAGTTTAAGAAATGAGATTATAAGGGTTATGATCCATGGAACGCTTCATTTATGCGGATATGATGATAGAAAAGAAAAGGAAAGGAAAAGAATGAAGGCGAAAGAAAATGAATGGCTAAAGAGAAATAAAAAGAAAGAATAAATGGAATTCAAATATGATATAATAGTGGTTGGAGGTGGTCACGCAGGATGTGAAGCAGCACATGCAGCGGCCTGGATGGGAGCAGAAACACTGCTTATAACAATGGATATGACAAAAATGGCTCAGATGTCTTGTAATCCGGCAATGGGGGGTATAGCAAAGGGGCAGATTGTTCGCGAAATAGACGCACTAGGAGGAATGAGCGGATTGATAACAGACAGAAGTATGATACAGTTCAGAATGCTGAACAGGTCAAAAGGGCCGGCAATGTGGAGTCCGAGAGCTCAATGTGACCGGCAGAAATTTACCTCTGAATGGAGAAAGGAAATTGAGAACACAAAACATCTGCATATATGGCAGGAACAGGCGATAAAGATCATCATTGAAAAAGAAAGTGTAAAAGGTATTGAGACCTCATTCGGGAACAAGTTCATTTCAAAGGCTGTAATACTAACTAACGGAACTTTTTTAAATGCTATGATGCATGTAGGATTTAAAAACATTAAAGGAGGAAGATCTGGGGATCCAGCGTCAACAGGATTGAGTGAACAACTGGCTGAAATGGGCTTTACGGTAGAAA
>CAZLCF010000002.1:13577-31784 GCA_964557905.1 uncultured Rikenellaceae bacterium
AAGGATGAAGACAGGAACAAGCGCAAGGATTGACGGCAGGACAATAGACTTTAAATTAATGACGGAACAAAAAGGAGATTCAGAGAGTCGAATGTTTTCATTCATGTCAGAAAAGACTGGAGTGGAAGTGCAGAAAAGTTGTTTTATAACACATACAAACGAAAAAGTTCATGAAGAATTAAGAAAAGGACTGGAATTCAGTCCTTTATTTAAAGGGAGAATCAAAGGCAGAGGTCCGAGATATTGCCCAAGCATTGAAGATAAGATTGTAACATTTAAGGAAAGAAATGCACATCAGCTGTTCATTGAACCAGAAGGCATGGAAACAATAGAATATTACGTAAATGGATTTTCAAGCAGCTTGCCGCTGGAAGCACAGATTAAAGCTTTAAGAAAGGTAAAAGGACTGGAAAGAGTTGAAATATTCCGGCCAGGTTATGCAATTGAATATGATTTTTTTCAACCTACACAATTAAAGCATACGCTTGAAACAAAAAAGATAGAAAATCTTTATTTCGCAGGGCAAATTAACGGGACCACAGGATATGAAGAAGCTGCCGCTCAGGGATTAATGGCTGGAATCAATGCAGTTTTAAAGATAAATAACAAAGAAGGAATGATTTTAGGTAGAGAAGAATCATATATAGGAGTTTTAATAGATGATCTGGTTACAAAGGGCGTGGATGAGCCTTACAGGATGTTCACTTCAAGAGCCGAATACCGAATCCTATTAAGACAGGATAATGCAGACGAGAGGCTTACAAGAAAAGGATTTGAAATTGGACTTGCGGATAAAGCAAGAGTGAAAGCTCTTGAAGAAAAGGAAGAAATTACGGAAGAAATAATTCAATTACTGAAGAATACAAGCCTTAATCCTGAGGATATAAATATGTATTTAAGCGAAGTTGGATCAAGTAAAATAAAGCAAAGAATTAAGGCTATTAATGTTGCTTTAAGACCACAGGTACGGCTGGAGGAATTACTGGACAGAATAGAAAAGAGCAAGAATATAAAGGCAAGGAAATCATTAAAGTTTAAGGAGATAGCTGAATGTGCCGAAATAAAAATAAAGTATGAAGGTTACATTCAAAGGGAGAAAGTTATTGCAGAAAAAATTAGAAGATTGGAAAATGTGAAGATACCACCAGAGATAAATTACAATGAGCTTGTTTCTATTTCTACAGAAGGAAGACAGAAATTAACACGAATAAAACCTGAAAATATAGGTCAGGCCGGAAGGATTAGCGGGGTATCACCGTCGGACATTAATATTTTATTAATGTATTTAGGGCGATAATAGTGTTCCACGTGGAACAAAATTTATAAATTCTAAAAATATTTTTATGAAAGTCTCAGGAATGCTTGTAGATATTCATGCAAGAGATATTTATCCTGCTATTGTTTCGATAAAAAATGGTAGAATTTCCGAGATTAGAAAAGGCAAAGAAATTAAGAAAGGATATATATTGCCAGGATTGATTGATGCCCATATTCATATCGAAAGCTCAATGTTATCACCAGGAAATTTTGCAATAGCAAGTGTTCCACATGGAACAATTGGTGTTGTATCTGATCCGCATGAAATTGCAAACGTTTTAGGGATTAAGGGTGTAGATTATATGATAGAAGACAGTAAGAAAGTGCCGCAAAAATTCTGGTTTGGAGCACCCTCCTGCGTTCCGGCAACCGGTTTTGAGACAAGCGGCGGAAAGATTGAACTAAAAGAAATAATAGAAATACTTGGAAGAAATGAGATAAAATATCTGGCTGAAATGATGAATTTCCCGGGAGTAATATACAATGATAAGGAAGTTAATAACAAAATAAAAGCCGCAATAAATGTAAATAAAAAAATTGACGGCCATGCCCCGGGATTATCGGGAAAGAATCTTAAGAAATATATTGATGCCGGAATAAGCACAGATCACGAATGCAACAATTTAAATGAAGCAAAAGAGAAAATATCGCTAGGAATGAAAGTCCTTATAAGAGAAGGAAGCGCTGCAAGGAACCTGGATGCACTGAAAGAACTTTACAGGACAAACCCGGAAGAACTTATGCTTTGCAGCGATGATCTTCATCCAGAGATGCTAATGAAAGGACACATAAACAAGCTTATAGCAAGACTTATTTCAGAAGGATATAATGTATTTGATGTAATCCGCAGTGCAACACTAAATCCTTCAATGCATTATGATCTTAACGCTGGATTGCTGCAGCCGGGAGATAAAGCTGATTTTATCATAGTAGACAAACTGGAAAAAATGGGCATTCTTGAAACCTGGATTAATGGAGAAAAAGTATTTGACAGGGGAAATATTCTCTTTCAATATATGGCGGGAGAACCCGTTAATATGTTTAATTGCAGCATAATATCCGAAGCAGATCTGATTGTGAAAAATAAAAAACAAAAATTCCGAATAATTCAGGCTTTTGACGGGGAATTGATGACAAAGGAGAATATACATGATCCTGTACCGGGGCAAACAGTTAGAACATTGCCGGAAGAAGATATTTTAAAGATTGTTGTAAAGGACAGATATAAAGATGCACCTCCGGCTGTTGGATTTATTAAAGGATTTGGACTTAAAGAAGGTGCATTTGCAAGCTCTGTGGCACATGACAGCCATAACATAATTGCTGCAGGGACAAATGACAGAGATATACTTTCTGTAATAAATAAAATTGTGAAACTTAAAGGGGGATTGGCCGTGGCCAGAGGAAAAGAGATCAGCTATCTTCAGCTGGAAGTGGCAGGTATAATGTCTGGCAGGTCATGTGAAGAAGTAGCATCAGGATATGAACTGCTTACAAAGAAAGTAAAAAAACTGGGCTGTAAAATGTCAGCGCCTTTTATGACTCTTTCTTTCATGGCCCTGCTCGTTATCCCGGAGCTTAAACTTAGTGATCGTGGTCTTTTTGACGGTAACAAGTTTTGCCCCGTGGGATTATTTGTGGAATAAGACTGTTAATATAGATGGACTGTCATGGCGAAAGCAGCGAAGCAATCCCTTCAGTATTTATTATCTTTGCCCCATGGCCATTAATCCGGAAACAATCATTCCGCTGTTGCCTGAAAACCCCGGAGTTTATCAGTTTATGGACTCGTCAGGGAATCTGTTATATGTTGGGAAGGCAAAAAATCTTAAAAAGAGACTGGCTTCATATTTTACCGGGAACCAGTCAGGGAAAACAACTATTATGCTTAAAAAAGCATCCATTGTCAGACATATAGTTGTCGATAATGAATCAGACGCACTTTTACTTGAGAATAATATTATTAAAAAGCATCAGCCCAGATACAATATACTTCTGAAAGATGATAAAACATATCCCTGGATTTGTATAAAAAAAGAACCGTTTCCAAGAATATTCAGTACGCGAAATACAATTAAGGACGGATCGGTTTATTATGGACCATATACTTCAGGACTGATGGTAAAAACACTGGTCAATCTTATACGACAATTGTATAAACCCAGGACATGTACATTGAATCTGAATACAACATCTATAGCATCAGGTAAATTCAGGGTATGTCTTGAATATCATTTAGGTAATTGCAAAGCACCGTGTATCGGGCTTCAGGATGAACAGGAATACAATACAAACATTCAGCAGATAAGGGACATACTGAAAGGGAACATTTCTGCTGTAATAGATCATTTAAAAGAGCGGATGATAGCTTGTTCAAATGAACTCAGATTTGAAGAGGCACAGATAATCAAGGATAAAATTGATATTCTCGCGAAATTCAGATCCAGGTCAGCCGTAGTGAGCAACAAAATAAAAAATACAGATGTATTTGCATTTACACAGGATAATGATTATACCTATATCAATTACATGAAAGTAATTAATGGAGCTGTTGTTCAGGTATTTACGCTTGATATGAAAAGCCGGGTCGATGAGGAGAAGGAATCCCTGATGGGATTCGCAATTACCGAGATAAGGCAAAGATTATCAAGTGATTCTCCTGAAATAATCATCCCTTTTAAACCCGATATACTACTTGAAAGAATAAAATATACAATTCCGGCAAAGGGCGACAAGCTTAAGCTTCTGGAGCTGGCTGAGAGAAATGCAATTTACTATAAGCTTGAGCAGAGGAAGAAACAGGAAGCTGTAACTAAAAAAGATCGCACGGCAAAAAACCTGGAAAAGCTGAAATCAGACCTTCATATGGCCGATCTGCCGGTGCATATTGAATGTTTTGACAATTCAAATATAACCGGGGAAAACCCTGTAGCAGCATGTGTTGTTTTTAAAAATGCCAGGCCAAGCAAAAAGGATTACAGGCATTTCAATATTAAAACTGTTATAGGAACCGACGACTTCTCATCAATGGAAGAAATTGTCTTCAGGAAATACCGACGGATGATTGATGAAGAACAAGCCCTTCCCCAGTTGATAATAATTGACGGGGGCAAAGGCCAGCTTTCCTCAGCTGTTAAGAGCCTTCAAAAGCTGGGTATTAAAGATAGAATAACAATCATCGGCATAGCCAAAAAACTGGAGGAGATATATTTTCCCGGGGATAGCATTCCGCTTTATCTGGACAAAAACTCGGTAAGTCTTAAAATTGTACAGCAACTAAGAAATGAGGCGCATCGTTTTGGAATAAATTTCCATAGAGACAAAAGATCATCGGAAATGACAAAATCAGAACTTGATCAGATAAAAGGCATCGGCGTCAAAACAAAAGATCTTTTATTGAAAAAAATAGGATCTATCGAAAAAATCAGAAATACATCTTTTGAAGAGCTCAAAAATATCGTCGGAAAGAAAAAAGCGACCATTTTGATCCAATACCTACAAAAATAGATCTGGTTTCCAAGTGGAACATATTTTTAATTTTAGTTAATAAGTAACAGAAAGACAATGATATAGATTATCCTTGCTGGTATATGAACCTGGTGAGAATTGAATATTTTAAGTCTTACGGATATCTGGAGGGGAATTTTCGATCCAAAACAAGGATTTTCCCGACTAAAATAATAAAATGTTCAAATAATTGTTGTTTTTTACTTCATATACCTTTGTGGTTAAAAAAGAAAACCAATAACAACAAAGGACACTAAGTGTACACAAAGAACACAAAGAAGAGACAACAGATATGTTCAACTTTAAATAGTGACAAAAGAGTAAGAGCACTGCCGGGAAAGAAAATGTATAAACAATAGGACTTATGTAGTTTTATGTCAATATTTTTTGAACCTCCTCTGAAATATCAGGCGACCCGAATGTAACAAAACCTTTCATACCAAAAGACTCGGCTACCCGAACGTTTATTTCAGTGTCATCTATGTAAAGGCATTCTTCAGGAACAAGGCGGTACATTTCCAGGAAGATACTGAAGATTTTTTTGTCAGGTTTTGAACATTTTACATGTGCAGAGATTATTCCTCCATCGAAATGACTGAAAAAACCATAACCTTTTTTCACCTCATCAAAAATATCGCTGGGGAAGTTGGAAATATAATATAGCTTAAAACCCTGTTTTTTTAACTCAGGAAGGATTCCGGCATTCTTCTCGAGGGAATAGAAGATCCTGGTACGTTCGTTAAAAATACGGGCTATTTCCTCCCTTTTTAGAGATGATTTCCGTGCTATATCATCGATGGCTTCTGTTGTGGTTATTTTTCCATCATCAAGAAGGAACCATTCAGGACTGCCGAAAATATCAGAAAGAATTATATTCTTTTCTTCGGATTGGCAATTATTTTTAGAAAGATATTCAGAAGGCCTGAAGCTGATCAGCACATTTCCAAGGTCAAAAACAACGTTTTTGATCATATCAAGTATTCTTCATGCTTATAGGCTGACCGGTTGCTTCAAGAACATTCCACCAGAGCTCCCCTTCCACGTCTATTTTTTTCCGTTTTTTAACTGCCATCGGAATTGGAAGAAGAGTGAATTCGTTATTCCAGTAACCAACAACAAAATCAGTTTTTCCTGCCACCGCAGCGTGTACCGCATTTTGAGCAAGAAGATTACAGAATTTACTATCATTGGCATTTGCCGGAGCGCTTCTGATAATGTAGCTGGGATCAATATATTTGATGGAATATGGAAATCCTTTTGAATCGAATTCTTCCTTAATCTTTTCCTTCAGGTGAATGCCGATATCCTTATGCTTTATATTCCCGGATGCATCTTTTGTAAGATCTTTAGATTCAAAAAAATCCTGTCCGGCTCCTTCGGCGACTACAATAACGGCATGATGTCTTTCCTCAAGGCGCTTGCGAAGTATTTTTAAAAATCCACGCTGCCCATAGAGGTCAAAAGAGATTTCAGGAACAAGAACAAAATTAACCTCCTGGATGGAAAGTGCAGCACTTGCTGCAATAAATCCGGAATCACGTCCCATAAGTTTTACCAGGGCAATGCCGTTATGAGCTCCCTCTGCTTCATTGTGTGCATTCCTGATAATATCATTTGCGATAGAGAATGCTGTTTCGAAACCGAATGATTTCTGAATGAGATCAATATCATTATCAATAGTTTTCGGGATGCCGACAACAGCAATTTTAAGATTTCTCTTTTTTATCTCTTCATGAATTGCATGAGCGCCCCTTAAAGTGCCATCACCACCTATGCAAAACAGAATGTTGATATTCAGAATTTCCAGTGTATCGACCATTTCATCTACATTCTGATTTCCGCGCGATGTACCAAGGAACGTTCCTCCGGAATTATGGATATCACTGACCATGGAGGCGGTCAGCTCAATAACAGGATGATTAAATTTAGATATTAATCCCTCATATCCGTACTTAATGCCAAGTATCCTGGTTATTCCATATCTGTAATGAAGCTGATTAACAAGACTGCGGATGACATTATTAACTCCGGGACACAATCCTCCGCAGGTTACAATGCCTACTTTTGTCTTAGCCGGCTCAAAGAAAATATTTTCTTTAGGCCCTGCTTTTTCAAACGATACAGGTTTTTCGCCGGACTCTTTGTACTTCATGAATGATTCAAGTGAAACTTCATAAAGTATCCTTTCATCATCTTTGACAAATTTATATACAGGACTGTCAACCCGCTGGCCTTGTTTGAGAGGTGTAATCACATTTCCGCTTCCAAGGAAAGAGACCAGAAAATCCTCATACTTCATATTTCTGTAGATTGATTAATAATTATTTACAGGAAACCATAAAGTTTCCGGCGGATTCAAAATTAGTTAATTTTTTGAATGATTGATAAATAAATGATTCCGAACAAAATACCGGGACTTTGTCAGATTATTTGCTTGATCCTTCCGATAAGGCCATTTTCAAGCCGGACCTTGATTCCGTGAAGATGATTCGGCGAAGTTGTTAAAACATCTTTTACCCTGCCTCCGGTAAGCTTACCAGTTCGTTTATCTTCAGTCAGCTCCACCATAACTGCTATTCCCGGTTTAATATCTGCCCTGCGTGTTCCTTCCATAATTCTAACCGGAGGTGCCCCTGATTTTCATCTTTATCCTGTAAAAACCCTTACTGGCGGTAATATAAAGACTCTTCAGATTCCTGTCACCAAAACACACATTTGCTGTCCAGCTTTCAGGAACACGAATATTACCAAGCCGTTTTCCGTTTTTATCAAATACAGTAACTCCCGTTCCGGTGAGATATATATTTCCTTCAGAGTCAATTGTCATTCCGTCAGAACCCATCTCACAGAACAGGGTTTTATCAGAAAGTGTGCCATCGGAATTAATTGAATATGACCAGGTTTTGTTTCCCCTGATATCAGCTACAAACAGCTTTTTACCATCTGGAGTGCCCACAATTCCATTAGGCTGCTGAAGATCGTCTGCAACCCTGACAAGGGTTTTATGATCTGGCTTCAGGTAATAGACACACTGTTTTTCCTGCGGCATATCAGCATGATCCCACCAGGTCCTTTTGTAAAAAGGATCTGTGAAATAAATGCCTCTTTCCGGGCTGATCCACAGGTCATTCGGACCATTCAGCAATTTCCCTTCATAAGTATTTAAAAGTTTTCCGACTTTCTTATCAGGTGAGATTTTCCACAGTTCATTTTTTTCATCAGCACAGGACCAAAGATTGCCAACATTATCAAATGAGAGGCCGTTTGAACGTCCTGCAGGCTCCATGAATACAGAAAGACCGGCTTTGTTATTCCAAAGCATTATGCGATTATTGGGCTGATCGGTAAAACATATGTTTCCATCCGGATCTGATGAGGGTCCTTCGGTGAACTGGAAACCATCAGCCAGCTTTTCAAGCTGTGCTCCACGTTTAACAAGCACTAACACTCCTTCATCCTGTCCGAAGACAGGCAAAGAGAATAATAACAGGAGGGAAAGTAAATATATACGGAATTTCATGTCTGTATCGTTAAACAATTCAACTTGTTATTGATTTCATAGCAGCCTCAACTCTTCCGGCATAGTTATCTATCTGGTCAGGCTGTTCAAATCCGATGATTATCATATCTACTGTTTTGAGTCCAAGTACAAACCTGAGTGACTGGTCAATTTTTTCAGGATCATTCCTGAAATTGCCTCCGCCTACCAGCTTCATCCCAATAATACCTTTACCTGATTTATGCATTTTTTCTATCACAGCAGTAACCTTTGCAGGATCCCTTGAATCCATGGCTGCTCCGAAAGGATTAATCCTCACATGGATTACATCAACCCAGGGGCTGGCAGCGGCTGCCTCCAGAGCCTCAAAAGAATGAACAGAAACTCCGTGAGCTCTGATAACACCCTTTAATTTAAGGGTTTCAAGTATATCCATCTGTTTTTTCTGCTCGTTTGTCCATTCAGAACTGGTCATACAATGTATCTGTACAATATCCAGGTAATCTGTATTCAGTTCTTTACGAAAACGTTCCACAAGGATATCGGCATCAGGACGTTCCGGTTCAGGAAGTGTTCCAGGCGTAACCCATATTTTAGTGCCCAGCGTATATTTTTCCCTTGGAATATCTTTAAGGGCTTTTGCAGTAAAAGGATGAGTACCATAAGAATCAGCGCAATCAAAATACCGGATTCCTTTTTCAAAAGCAGACCTGATAACAGATTCAGCAGTACCTGCCCTCGTAATGTTGGAAGAGCGGTTCCCACCATTAAATCCTGTACCCATGCCCAGGAATGTTGTTTTTATTCCTGTTTTACCCAGGGAGACTATCTGGAATGGATCATATGAAGCAAAAGTCCTGCATGACAGCATTGCAGATGCGGCTGAACCAAGTAAAACAGTACTGGCTCCGGCGCTCATGGTGGCAATAAATTGCCTTCGTGTCAGATTCTTTTTTCCCATAGTCGAATTTTATAAATGATGCGAGGTTTAATTCATAGACAAATAAAAGCAATTTTCCAGCAAGTTTATTTTTGAACAACAGTTATTTCAGAACAGTAACTTTCAAATGGGAAGGATACCTTACATCATGGTATATTCTCTGTGTGGCTTTTTGAAAATCACTCTCAGAACACTGGTAAATATTAACGAATTTCTGCGGATTTCTGTCTGCCAGCGGAAACCAGGAATTCTGGATCTGTATCATGATCCTGTGACCTTTCTTAAATGTATGGGCCACATCAGGGATTTTATATTTGACCTCCGTTGTCTTACCTGGTTTAAAAGGTTCCGGCTTTTCAAAGCTGTTCCGGTATCTGCCCCTGAAAATTTCTCCCCTTACAAGCATCTGATATCCTCCCAGGGGTACATTTACGTCATCATCTTCCCCTGCTTCAGTATCAGCGGGAAATACATCGATGAGTTTGACAACATAGTCGGCATCGGTACCTGTTGTTGAAACAAAAAGATCAGCTGTCAGCGGACCTGTCAATGTAATATCTTCACTCAAAACCTCAGTCTGGTATACCATTACATCCGGACGGCGTGAAGCAAACCGCTGATCATCCGTCATATATTCGGCGGTCCTCCTTGCATGAACATCTTCAGTGTACGGGACAGGATTCATAGGATCAGAAATATATTCATCAAAGCTTTTACTGTTCATGGGCGCTTCAAAAGAAGCAACTTCATCCGGATGAAAAAACAAGTTCTTTTCAACTACATTTTTGGGCGGCCATGATTCAAAATCTCTCCATTCATTGGACCCGGTAACAAAAATGGTGGCTTCAGCCAAATCAAAGCTGTCTTTATTGTTCAGATAATGATTAAAGAAATCCTTTTCCAGATTAATGAACTTCTCGTTTGCATCAAGGCCCCAGTAAATATTCCCGAGATTCTTTGCCTCACCAACAGCCCACTGACTATGCGACCATGGACCCATGACAAGGTAATTTTCAATATCAGAAGGATTCTGGGTTTCAATAGCTTCGTATGTATTTAGAGTACCATAAAGATCTTCTGCATCGAACCACCCGCCAACTGTCATTACAGCAGGAGTGACATTTTTAAGATACTGCCGGGGATCCCTGCTTTTCCAGAAATCATCATAATCAGGATGCGCAAAGGCATCGTTCCAGAATTTTATACTGTCACCCAGGTATTTTGGAGCTATGTTCTTAATTGCGCCAAGCGACAGGAAAAATTCATAATTATCGGGGAGGGGCCATTTAAAACCAGGATTCCCATTTCTGGTGAGATTACTGCGCGGCTGGCCGAAACTATAATAGAAAGGAAAACAATCAAGCAGGAAAAAAGCCCCGTTGTGATGAAAGTCATCACCGATAAACCAAGCCGTTACAGGTGCCTGCGGAGATACTGCCTTCACAGCCGGATGAGCGTTGATAATTCCCATGGTTGAATAAAAACCAGGGTATGAAATACCGAATATCCCTACATTGCCGTTATTGTTATTTACGTTTTTAATGAGCCAATCGACAGTATCCCAGGTATCTGAGGTTTCATCAGTATCCTTATTGCTGTTTTTGACAGGAATGACCGGCCGGATATCTTCAAATACTCCTTCACTCATGTATCTCCCCCTTACGTCCTGGAAAACCATGATATATTCCTCATCTATATATCTTGAATAACTCTGTACAAAGAAATTAAACTTATCCGGTCCTGAAGGTTCAATGTTATATGGTGTGCGTATTAAAAGAATCGGGTGAGAAACCGTATTATTATTCGGTGTATAAATTGAAGTAAATAACCTTACTCCGTCACGCATGGTAATATAGACTTCCTGTTTATCATATATTTGTTTTAAGCCTTCCTGGCTAAAGTGCGGAGGGGCAACAGGATTTCTTCCGAATATTATTTCCACTGCGATATCTCCCTGTTCAAGATTCCCGGCAATTTCACTGTATGAGTTGTTTACCTGCCCTGTGTATTTGAATCCGGCGCCGGCATGATCAAATGAAAAATCAGGAAATATAAAATTTGTTGTTGTGGAGGGAATATTAAAAGCCCCCTGATCAGGGCTGTCCCATGTAGATATATATCCCTGGCCGTCAGCCTTAACATGAAATGAAATACGGAGCTCAATACCATTAATGTTCGCTTTCCCATACCAGTCACCCTCTATTGACTGGGTATGGGATAATAATGAAGTAAACGCCAGAAGAAGGAATGAAAATACTTTTATATTTGATTTCATTATATAGTGATTATATGATTATTCCAAACCCATTCTTGAAATAAGATCTCCCGGTCTGACAGGCCGGCCATTTTTAGTTGCAATGCCAGTGACCCGGGCATATACTATCGGCTTTTCATCAGGAAGCCGGAATATGTCCTGGATAAACACCAGCCTTACATTTCCTTCCCTATGAAGACCAACCCTGATCACAAATTTATCCCGGCTTCGCAGGGGATATTTATAATCTATTTCGACTTTTGTAACAATAAGATCGATCCCTTCATCATGGAGCTGTGTGAAGCTTATTCCTCTTGAAACAAGAAACTCATGCCTTGCGTGTTCCAGATAGTGCTGATAATTTGCATTATTAACGACTCCCTGAATATCACATTCATAGTCTCTTACAATAAACTCAATACTGAAAACATAACTGGCAGCTGTCATCCGGGTAATTTTCGGGATTTTACTTTGGATATCGTCCGAAGAATTTTTTCAATTTCCCATGAAATTTATGGATGCTGTGAGGCTTATAATACATAAGGATACATTGCCCTGTAATATAGTTAATATTCGTACCCTGAAGTTCCTGCAAGGCATCCTTGCTTTCTGACATCTGCTGTATCCATATCTGCTTGATTCCTTTTGCTTTGGCTTCCCTTATAACATCAGCAGTCTGGCTTTTTTGCGTCATCAGAATAAGCCCCCTCACTTCCGGAGGCAGCGCCTTTACATCAGGGAAAGCTTTTACCTGGTGTATTTCAGAAGCACGCCGGTTAACGGGAATGATATTCATCCCCTTTTCTTTAAGTTCTCTGAAGGCAGTGAATCCAAATTTTTTCGGATTTCTTGAAACCCCGACCATTGCAATTGGTTCCGATGCAATGAATTCTTCAATTTGTTTAAGTGTTACCATCATATTAATTTGTAATTTTCTGAGAATTGAAATTAGAACTGGTTTTGAATTCTTCCACTAAGTATAAAGACTTAAAATTACGATAAAAATTACCAACTGAAATAATTTTTATTTACTTGGCAACAGGGTAATTAAAAAAATCATATGAAAACTGCCGAAACTCCAAAGGGGTATCTTTTTTCGAAGAGGTATTCTTACTATATTTTTGTTTTGCTGTTCCTTCTGTACATGTTCGATTATATCGACAGGATGGTAATCACATCCATGTGGCCATCGATCGGGGAAGCCCTAAAAATATCGCACATGCAGGAAGGAATGCTTGTTTCCGCCGTTTACTGGGCAATAGTGCTGCTCACTTTTCCGGTATCATTGCTTGTTGACCGCTGGAGCCGGACAAAGACTATAGGAATAATGGCAATCATGTGGAGCCTTGCTACAGCCTTGTGTGCGCTTACAGGAAATTATGTCCAGTTGTTCATGGCCCGTGCGTTTATAGGAATTGGCGAGGCCGGATATGCTCCCGGGGGAAGTGCCATGATATCCGGATTATTCCCGCTCGACAAAAGATCAAGAATGATGGGTATCTGGAATGCTTCCATTCCTCTCGGAACTGCAATAGGACACTTCCTGGGCGGTGTGATTGCAGTACATCTGGGATGGAAACATGCCTTTGGTATTGTTGCTGTCCCGGGACTGTTAATTGCCTTACTGTTCCTGTTCCTGAAAGATTATAAAACAGTCGATCTCGCATTCGTTGATCAGACCAAGCAGCAGAAAATCAAGATGAAAAAGAAAGATATGGTCAGAGAGTTCTTGACAAGGCCATCAGTTATTTACACTTATTTCGGCATGGCATGCGTGGTTTTTGTAACAACGGCTCTCATTACATGGTTATCAACATTATTTCAGAATGTTCAGGGAATGCCTATGGATAAGGCCGGGTTAAAGGCAAGTATGGTAATGCTCCTTGCCCTGGTGGGAGCCCCGCTGGGCGGCTATCTGACAGATGCATGGCGTAAAAGACAGCCAAATGCAAGATTACTGTTCCCGGCAATTTCAACCATTTGCACGGCAATAGTACTTTTTATTGCACTTCATATGCATCCCGGCACTTTCCAATATATAGTGCTACTTCTTATGGGAATTCTCATTATGTGTTTTATTGCCGGAGCCGCGGCTGTAACACAAGATGTTATCCATCCTGGAATGCGAGCGGTATCCTATTCTATTGCCGTTATCGTACAAAACCTTCTTGGATCTGCAATGGCACCAATGATAGTGGGTATGATATATGATAAGTCAAATATTGAAACTGCACTTTCGGTTCTTCCATTTGTGCTTGTTTTAGGTGCTATTCTCTTTTATATCGGATCAAGGTACTATGTAAAGGACTATGAAAAGGTCACAAAGATAGAGCTTGAAGCGGCCGAATAATCAGGAAAACAGTATCATTTGTTCCGGGAAGTTGTAAAATAAACAAACTTTTTCAGGGAATTTTTAACATCCGAGTCGGGATAAGAATCAAGTATTGCCAGGGCTTTGTCACGGTACTGGTTCATTTTAAGTTCGGCATATTCCAGCCCACCTGATGAGGTGACGAAATCTAAGACTTCATTGATCTCTGATTTTGTCTTTTTCCTGCTTCTTACAATAGACAGAATATGTCTCTTTTGCAGGGATGTTGCAAGCTCAAGAGAATTGATCAGCGGAAGGGTGATTTTTCTCTCCTTGATATCATTACCGATTGTTTTGCCGGTAAATCCATTTGCCTCGTAATCAAGAATATCGTCCCTGATCTGGAACGCAATACCGATATTCTCGCCAAAATCCTTCATCAGCTGGATGGTATCAGGATCTTCCGTTACCGATCTTGCTCCCGTTGCAGTACATGCTGCAATCAATGCCGCTGTCTTGCTGATAATGATCTTATAATAATCCTCTTCCTTAATGTTGAGCTTTCTTGATTTCTGGAGCTGCAGGAGTTCCCCCTCGACCATTGATTTTACTGCCTCAGAGACTATTTCTAACATATCGTAGCGGGCTTTTTCAACGCTTATAAGCAACCCTTTTGAAAGCATGTAATCACCGACAAGAACAGCAATTTTTGAATTCCACAGAGCATTTACGGAAAACGCTCCCCTGCGTTCATGGGCATCATCAACAATATCATCATGTACCAGTGATGCAGTATGCAGAAGCTCAATAAGTGTTGCTGCAACAAAAGTCGATTCAGATATTTCACCATTGAGCCTGGCTGTAAGAAAGACAAGCAACGGCCTCA
Organism: uncultured Rikenellaceae bacterium; assembly: GCA_964557905.1. Lineage (GTDB taxonomy): Bacteria > Bacteroidota > Bacteroidia > Bacteroidales > VadinHA17 > LD21. The sequence goes on from CAZLCF010000002.1 coordinate 28,292, forward strand.
TCTGTTTCCCCTTTCGGCGGAGTATATAGTTAAGGATTATTTTTAACAGGGGAATATTGCTTTTCATGGTCCTGCTGAAATAGGATTCAAATTCATCCATTTCCTTATCAACAGGTTTTCTGATATCAGTAAGTACGGACATACCGGATTATTTCATTCAAATATAGCAATTTCGGTTTAACCCCCTTGTTTGATCAATGTTTTGTTAAATGTCCTCGGATAGATAACTGCGGGTATTGTTAGGCGATACATCTACATATTTACATATATTTGTAATATGAATTAAAGGAATGGAACTGAAGAAATTAGATCCCGAAACACTTGAAAAAGCTGCAAATATGCTTAAGGCAATAGCTCATCCTGTCCGGATCTCCATCATTGGTTACCTCGAAGACGGTAAAAAAAGGAGTGTAACGGAAATACACAAGCAACTCGGGATTGAACAGGCTGCAGCCTCGCATCATCTTGTTATACTTAAGGACAGGGGAGTATTGTCCTCAAAAAGGGAAGGGAAAAATATATGGTATTTCCTCAAGCATGATAAGCTGAAGAATATCCTGAACAGCATTGGTGAATGCTGTAAGGATTAGCTGAGGTCTTTGAACATTTTCTTTTGAAACAGGAGTATTGAAATTACTCCGCAGGTTATTGCCGAATCTGAAATATTAAATACAGGCCTGAAAAAAATAAATGATTCTCCAGGCCGGAATAGCGACCAGTCGGGCCATTGTGTATTTATCACGGGGAAATAGAGCATATCGACAACCTTCCCATGCAGAAATGAAGAATATCCGCCTCCCGGTGGGAACAGAACGGAAGGCTGATAAAAGCTCTCACTGAAGATCATACCATAAAAAGCGCTATCAATAATATTGCCTATTGCACCGGCGAAAATAGCGCTGACAGCAAGGATCAATCCCAGGTTTACATTCTTCCTGATTATTGAATTCAGAAACCACCCTATTGCAAAAATAGCAATGATTCTGAAGACACTCAGGATTAGTTTTCCTGGTTTTCCGCCCATCTCCATACCGAATGCCATTCCGTTATTCTCAACAAAATGAAGCATTCCCCACTTTCCGAAAAGAGGTATTTCCTCACCAAGATGCATATGTGTTTTAACCCAGAACTTAAGGATCTGATCAGCAACAAGTATCAAAACGATCAGCAATATGGATTTTTTACCTGCAGACATTTATGGGCAGTTATGTTTCAGCGGCGCAAAATAGCAAAAATTTCGATGACAATAAACAAAAAGAGGGTGTCTTTGAAAGAGCACCCTCCTGCATTTATTTTTACTTTTTTATGGGCAGGTTATATTCACAAGATTACCGTCCCAGCAATGCCATAAACTATCCTGAAACCAGAGTGAGCATTTTACTCTTCCGTTAAATCCCGTGGAGCTCCACTCCACATCAGCATCGGAAAATGCTGTACCATTATAGTAATTAATGTTGTAAAAAGAATCAAAAGTGCCAGTTGTTTTTCCGTATTCTATATAGCTGTTCTTGAAGGCCCCAGTTTTAACATATGTATACTTTACAGTTCCCATTGCAGTTCCGGTTTTTGTCCAGTCGATCTGAAGCAAGGGTTGCTGAACGGTAGAGCTTTCATTAAGGGTCCATTGTCCGCTTTTTCCATCAAGGCTGGAAGTTCCTTCGAACCAGAGAAACTCTGCAAATCCCCCTGTGCCTTCCTTGGTAACATACATCTTCCAGAGCACATCAGAAGCCCTTATCTGCCCCACAAGCCTTGCTTTATATGTAACAGAAAGAACACTCGCGGAATAATTCCACTGCCATGTTTTTTCTTCCACCCAGGCCGGTGTTTGATCAACAGCTAATTTAAATGCAGCAACAGGGACAACAAGTGTACTGGAAAGGATTATTCTGAAGTATCCTGCCACAACTGCGGCAAATTCCCAGTTGCTGTTATTTACACCTTTTTCAAATGATGAAAAATCAGCCGATTTACCTGTTTCAAAATTGCTGAAATCTATTATCATTGATTCATCAGGAGGCATAACAGGAGGATCTCCCTTCTTCTTTTTACAGCTCGTTAATAAGCTGGCCATAAAGACAGTCAACAGCAGTAAAGTGAAAATCTTTTTCATATGTAAACTGTTTAATTAATCCTATAACGACAAAAATACATTAAAAGTTGCATAATAAATAATATTTTTGACGGAACTATTGCATTTGTAAAATTTTCATTGAACATTTTTCTTCCTGTTTTGTTTAATACTTAAAAATTTAAAAATGGATAGGAGAAAAATAAAAAAGTTTGTACCAGGGATAGCCCTCGCATTATTTTACGGACTTTCCCTGTCAGCACAAGTTAACGATTTAAAGAACTCAGATATGAAAAAGATTGACACAAAAGAATTCCCGGCATTACCTTATGCCTATGATGCACTTGAGCCTTATTTTGATGCAAGAACAATGGAGATACATTACGACAAGCACCACCGGGCTTATTTTACAAATTTCGTAAATGCCATAAAAGGCACAGCGCTGGAAAATACTCCGGTTGAAAAGATCTTTGCAGAGGTTTCAAAGGCAAGTGACGCGGTTAGAAACAACGGAGGGGGTTATTATAACCATGTGATATTCTGGCAAAACCTGGCCAAGAACTCATCCGGTCCATCTGTCGAGCTGGGAGCAGCTATTAATAAAGCTTTTGGCTCTTTTGAAAAGTTTAAGGAGACATTCAGCAATGCGGCAAAAACCCGCTTCGGAAGCGGATGGGCCTGGCTTTATCTTACTCCCGATAAAAACCTGGCAGTAGGAAGCACACCGAATCAGGATAATCCATTGATGGATATTTCCCCGATAAAAGGCATTCCTTTGCTTACAATTGATGTATGGGAACATGCATATTATCTTAAATACCAGAACAGAAGAGCTGATTATGTTGAAGCATTCTGGAATGTTGTCAACTGGGATGTGGTGAATGAGAGGTACAGAGAGGCTTTGAAATAATAAGGAAAATATCGTTATAAAACATAGAGGCGTTGCATGCAACGCCTCTATTATTTTATTGATATACAAATCATTATTTAAGTATATAAAAACCTCTTAATCTTCAGCGTGGCAGTCTTCTGAAACGGAACCTGCTGAAGAATCACTTTATTGATCTGGCTGAATTTATTCACATTGGTATTAACATATTCTTTAAGTTCAACAAGTAATTCTTCCTTCTTTTCTTCATATTTATCTTCCATGTCCTGCTTAAGGTGCTGATATTTCTTTTCAAGCTCCTCCATATTAAGATGAACAAGTGCAACAAGCTTTCCTTTTTGCTGGATCACCAGCGATTCAGCCACATAACGGAAATTATTAATTATTGATTCAATCTCTTCAGGATAAATATTTTCTCCGCTGGCACCGACGATCATATTTTTAAGCCGTCCTTTAATAAAAAGATTATTATGAGAATCAAAAATTCCAAGGTCCCCGGTTTTAAACCAGCCATCAGGGGTGAGTACTTCTGA
>CAZLCF010000003.1:0-30767 GCA_964557905.1 uncultured Rikenellaceae bacterium
AGGGACGTGCCCGTTCGGCTGAATATGTAAAAGTGGTTTCTTCCTGCTATGATGAAGCTGTAAAATCAGTCATCGACGGAACATATACCAACGAAAAAATTCATGCCTGGGAAAAAAGACTTTCATCAGTATTCAACAGAGGTTTCTGGAACGGTTATTATCTCGGACAGAAGCTTGGAGAATGGAACACAACCTACGGATCAGCTGCCACAAAAAGAAAGGTATATCTCGGAAAAGTCACCAATTATTTCACAAAGCTTAATGTGGCTGAGATAAAAGTTGAAAATGGTGATCTGAATAAGGGAGATGACATCCTGATTATCGGACCCACAACAGGAGTTATTGAATACACAGTAAGTGAAATACGGGTTGATCTCAAAGTAACTGACAGCGCACAAAAGGGAGAACTCTGTTCAATAAAGATCACTGACTATCTCAGGAGATCCGATAAAATATTCAAGTGGGTAAATGCTGAGGATCTTAAACACCGGTGAATAAACCTGATCACCAGGTTATCTTATTTGCAGCTTCAAGTACTTTCCTTGCATTAGATTCAATATCATCACTATCGGTTTCGATATAAATCAGGTTCCTTGTTTGTTTCCTCCTGATGCCGTACAAGTAAGCTTTGTCATAATATTTAAGTGCGATCTCAATTGCCTTTGCAAAATCACCGTTATCTATGGCATTCAGAGCATCACCGGAACTATCTCCTCCCAGCCGCTTGTTTAATTTGTGTATGCATTCCTTCAACATTTCCGGCGGATATTTTGAATACTCTTCGATAAGTCTCGGAAGTCTTTTCCGGATTTCCATTATTAAAATTATCACAGGGCATTCCTGCATATTATCATAAAAAGTCTCCGGCATAAAGACGTTTCCGAGATTACTGCTTTCATCTTCCATCCATGCCGGAATATCCCTGTTAATCTGTCTCCATTCATTGAACAGAAGGTTTGCAAAATGTTCTGAAGATGGCTGGGGCGGTTGGCCCAGTGCTCCGAAAGCTGACCCCTTGTGGTTTGCTAAACTCTCAAGATCAATGACCTGCTGACCAATGTCTTTCAGATGATTCAGAATATGTGTCTTACAGCTTCCGGTCATTCCTCCAAGAATTATGACTTTACGCTTTTCTGAAAGGCTGGAAAGGATGTGGTTGCGATATGCCTTATAGCCTTTTTCGAGAACTTCGGTTTCAATATCACCAAGTGAAAAGAGCCAGGCCATTGCTTCTGATCTCATTCCTCCTCTCCAGCAGTACAGGAGAAGTTTTCCATTTTTTGCTATGCCCAGGGCTTCCTTAAGTTTCATATGCATCGCCGGACCTGTAAGTTCAATCCCCCTGATTATAGCTTTACTGCGCCCTTCTTTTTTAAATTTTATCCCGACAGCTTCACGTTCCCTGTCATTAAACAAGGGAATGTTATAGGCACCAGGAATATGTCCATTATTGAATTCTGAAGGAGATCTGACGTCTATGACAGGGATATTTTCCGCCAGTTCCAGAAATCTGCAGATGTCTGTCTTTTGCCGTATCGGAAATATCATAACTGAAAGTAGTTAATTGCCGCTTTCAAGTAAGTGCCTGTTTAATTCATCTTAAAATGTTTTGCAAAGAGCTTTTTCAGCTCTTCAACCCTTACGGGTTTGGCGATGAATTCTTTAATTCCTGATAATTCGGCTTTTCTTTTGGCGTCAGGCATGTTGTCGGCCGTGAATGCGACAATGAGAACTGATTTGTCGCTGGTAAGTATTTTCCGGGCAGAATCGTAACCATTCATTTCAGGCATGATAAGATCCATGAAAATAAGATCGTAATGCTTGGCTTTAGCCTTCATGAATCCAGCATTTCCGTCATCAGCCATATCACATGAATATCCGAGTATTTTAAGCATTGTACCGATTACTTTCTGATTCATTTTGTTATCTTCAACGACTAGTATTTTTATGTCGCTTTTAATATCACTTATGTCAACGGATGCTGAACCGGCTTCAACATACGGGAAGCTCTCCTGGATCATTGTGGCCAGTTCGTTGATATTAAATGGTTTAACAAGGTAATGATCGATCCCTATTGTTATGCATTTCATATAATTCCCCTTCATGTCATTAGAGCTGATCATCAGTATTATTATATTACCTGATAGTTTGTTTTCCCATATTGCCCTGGCAGCATCAAATCCGTTAAATTCTTCATCATCAAATATTATCACAAGATTATACTTATCGCCTGTAGAATTCAAATTTGCCTTTATCTGGTTTATGGTCAGCTTCTGGAATGTTGTGACTGAAACATTCAGTCCCAGTTTATGCAGGGAACCAAGGATCTCTTCGTCCCTGTTCTGTGATCCGGTAATGACAATGGTTCTTATTTTGTCAAATGTCCTGATGTTTTCCTGGTTAAGGTTCTTTACGATCCGGTCGTTGGAATATGCTGTTATGGTAAATTTAATTTTTGTCCCCCTGTCGCCTGAAATTCCGGAAGGGCTTTCTGCAATCAGTTCGCCGCCCATCATTTCAACAAGCTGACGTGCAAGTATGGTCCCGAAGCCTGATTCATCACTGCTTTTTACAGCTTTTGATTCAATATTTACAAAGTCTCCGAAAATCTTTTTCAGGCTGGCTTTATCAAAATTCATTCCTGTGTCTGATAGCTCGAATCGCAGGGTCACAATCCCGCTTTTATTGCTTTGCAGCCTGCAATTCAGCCGGATCTCTCCCTTTTCAGTATACCTTGCAGAATGATAAATGAGGTTAGTCAGGATCTGTCTAAGCCTGAACGGATCTGCGATAACACTTTCTGGAACATTCTCATTGATAATGTATGAAAATTTAACGTCCTTGTCAGCGATATAGGTTTTAGCCAGGTCCACACAATAACTTACTTCTTCTCTCAGATCAAAGGGGATTTCATCAAGGATCATCTTGCCTGTTTCAATCTTTGAAAAATCAAGTATGTCGTTTATGATGTTCAGGAGAACTTCAGTTGATCTGCGTAAAATCGAAACAATTTCCTTAACCTCATCTGTCAGTTCATATTTATTCATCACATCCGTCATCCCGATGATGCCATTCAGCGGGGTCCGGATCTCATAACTCATCCTGGCAAGGAATTCTGACTTTGCAACATTCGCTTTAGCTTCCTGTTTTCTTGCGGATTCAAGCATGGTTACATCAATAAGTATTTCCATATTTGCTTCTTCCCCTAAAAAAACTACAGGGATGCTGTTCCTGTACAAAACGATTTCTCCTATTTCCTTCTTTATGATCACAAACTGATCGGGGTTGAATGAACCGCCAAGGTTCTTAGCGAAATAATCGCTGACATCAGAAATTGAGGTTTCCGGGAAGATCTTCCCTTTCATTTCTTCTTCGCCGGGGTAGGAATATTGGGTTGCAGCAACTTTATTTGCTTTTATTATCTCCCTGTCCTTGTTATGGATAATAACTCCGACAGGCATCTCTTCAATCAGTTTAAAGAGCATTTTTTCAGATTCTCCCAGGCGTTTTGTTTCAGATTTCTGCGATCGGAGGTGTCTCCAGAAAATAAAAATTATAACCTGAATAAGGAACAGGGTTCCAACGACAATAAAAACAGAATTTCTGATAATGTATTTCTGGAAGAAATCTGTTGGCGCTGAGAAAACGAGACCCAGATCCCTCCCCAGAAGCTGTGTTGAATAATATGATGATATAATTTCATTTGTCCTGCCGTCAATACTGGCTTTATGAACAAGGTTCTCAACTGAGCCTTCGTTAAGAGCAGTGGTGATTATATTAAGCTGTGAATAACTGATTCTCCTGCCAGCATTATCATAAACTATATCCCCTGAATCACTGACGACCCATTGCCACTGGTAATCTTTAAGATTAAAAACAGAGAAAATCTCATTGAAATATTTTTGATAATCAACGGAAACAGCAATATTGCCTACAACTTTGTTGTTCTCAAACACAGGCAGGTAATATTCATATTTTTTGTTTTCAAAGACCGGTTTTTCTATATTGTATATCTCTCCCTGGACATGAAGGATAAATTGCTGGTCAAGCCATACTTCTTCATCTTTTTTTAATGTAAATTCATTTCTGTTATTGTCAAAGAGTTTAATGCCGGTAACAAAATTTTCATATTTTGAATAGAATAACTTCATCTTGTCAATTGCCCTGTCCTGGTTATCTTTATTTCTGAAGAACATGGCAAGATCTTCCGAATAACTGATCTCATTAAGGTCGCTTAAGAAGTTGTTGTTTGTGTTGTCAACGGAAAGTCCTACTATCTGAACCTGGCGGTCGAGTAATGCAACTATATATTGTATCTGCTTATTATATAGATTTCTGTAATATAAGTAATTAGCAAGCATTATAATAAAAAATGCTGAATAGACTATTATCAGTATCTTCTTCATCTAAGGAAACTTTTGAACCGCTAATCAGTATAAAGATAATACATTAAAAATAATTGATTATTCAAATCAGCGGTATTTACGGTTGTTATCATCAAGGATGTTAATATAGCTTCTGTAGCGCAGTGTATCAATTATTCCGTTTCCCACAGCATCTCTCACCGCGCATCCCGGTTCATCAAGATGAAGACAGTTGTAGAAACGGCAATTTTTTGATACTCTGAATATCTCGGGGAAAAAATGGTAAATCTCGTTCCTCTTCATATCCACCACCCCAAATCCCCTGATTCCAGGGGAATCGATCACAAATCCCCCGAACGGCATCCTGTGCATCTCGGGAAATGTAGTCACATGCTTGCCCTGCTTGTGATAATCTGATACTTTTTCTGTTTTCAGATTCAGTGAGGGATCAAATCTGTTCAGCAGCGATGTTTTTCCCACTCCCGAATTGCCTGCAAGAAGACTTACCTTGCCTTTCAATTTTTCTTTAATGATATCTGTCCCGGTACCGTCTTCCACGGAAAGACGGAAACATCCATACCCTATTTTATCATAAAGAGAGATCAGGTATTCCATCCTCTCTCTTTCTTCAGGCCCGTAAAGGTCTGTTTTATTGATTATAATGTTTGCCGGGATTCTGTACGCCTCAGCAGTAATGAGAAACCGGTCAATAAATTCAACCGGAGTTTCAGGAAGTATTATCGAGATCATTATGAATGCCTGGTCGATGTTTGCGGCAATAATTTGTGATTCCTTTGACAGGTTGGAGGATTTCCTCAGGATATAGTTCCTGCGTTCAAGAACTTCTGTGATGATACCTGAACTTTTACTTTTTTCAAATTCAAAAAGAACATTGTCCCCTACAGCTACAGGATTTGTTGTCCGTATTCCCTTTACCCTGAATATCCCTTTTATGGTACAATCAATAATATCTCCTCCCCTGTACAGAACTTTGTACCTGCTGCCGGTGGATTTTATGACGAGACCTTTTTCCAAATCAATTATCCGAAGCCATCAGAAGGAATGGCTTCATTTCGAAACTGTGGTAGTATGGCCTTAGCCTGTCGGTATTATAGTCTGATAATTTAACTACTTTTTTGGATGATGTTACAACATCAATTGGAACATTGTCATATCGTCCGTTTTTCAGAACAACTATTCTCCCATGAACACCTTTCAGAATAAGATCAAGGGCGAGGTTGCCGTATGCCATAGGTACGATGGAGTCCAGAAAATCAGGATCACCGCCCCGGACCATATATCCCAGTTTTTGGTTTATAATATTTATTGTTTTTCCATGGTTATATTTAGATGACAGCTCTTTGAGTTTGACAGAAACGATATCGCCAATTCCGCCGAGCTTGGCATGTCCGTATGCATCCCGTTCGCTGTCAGAGAAGATCATTTCCCCGCCCTTGAACATGGCTCCTTCTGAAACTATGACTATAGAATATTTACTTGGATTAAGGTTCCTGTCTTCAACAAGCAGCCTGGTAAGCAGTTCAATGTCAAATTTATATTCGGGAATCACACATCTGTTGGCGGCACCTGCCATTGTGGGCAGCATTGCAGTGAATCCTGCATACCGTCCGAATACTTCGATAACAAGTAATCTTTCATGGGAGCCTGCGGATGTTCTCAGGCTGTTTGCCATCTGGATTGTTCTTGTGACACAGGTGCTGAATCCGATACAATAATCTGTACCCGGAACATCATTATCCATTGTTTTTGGTATTGCAACAACTTTTATACCCTTTTTGTATAGATGAACACCATAACTGAGTGTATCATCGCCACCTATCGGGATGAGGTAATCAACATTGAGCCATTCCAGATTTTTGATGACCTCCGGTGTAAGGTCATTCATTTCTGCATTATAGGTTCCCTGAAGATGGTCAGGCACGCTTTCTTTTGACATATGACTTGGCCTTGTCCTGGAAGTATGTATAAAAGTACCGCCGGTCCGGCCTGACTTATTTACAATATCGTCGGTAAGCGGTATGAAATTATTGCTGTTGTCATACTTGTGATCCCTTATTAGTTCCGTGATGCCGGCCCATCCTCTTCTGAGGCCTATAACCTGGTATCCTTCACGGTTTGCACGGATCGTTACTGCACGGATCGCTGGATTTAGTCCCGGCACGTCCCCGCCACCAGTAAGAATAGCAATTATCCCTTTTGTTTTCTTCACGTTTACCATTTTATTATATTTTTTAGTTGTTGCCATATTCCTGTTTTTTAAGACCACTAAAGTAAAACATTTTGATTTTATTCCAAAAAACCTGTTGAAGCACCGGATGCAAATTAAAAGCAGGTTGTCAGTTTCCCTTTGACAACCTGCATGAGGTGATTAATTCTTTTGATTAAACTGCGATTCTTAAAATTATTTACCTCCAATCTGCATTTCAGCTACTCTGAATGTTGGTGCGGCATTGATCCTGTTCATATCCAGGTCGTTCCCCATCATATCGATAGCATTAAGGATATCAAATGCTTTGCCTGCAACAGTGACACCCTTCACAGGATGAATGAATTCACCGTTTTCAATCCAAAGTCCGCTGGCGCCTCCGCTGAAGTTTCCGCTTACAGCATCTATTCCATAGCCTGTTACCTCCAGCAGAAGAAGTCCTTTCTTGGTTGCTGTTATTATTTCGTTACGCGTATGTTTTCCCGCAGATACATAGACATTATGAGTCCCTATACCCGGCAAGGAGCTGAAGCCTTCGCGCGAAGCGTTGCCTGTGCTTTTAACGCCTGCCCGTTTTGCGGCTTTTGTATTATAAATGAAGCTTTTCAGAACACCGTTCTCTACAATTACGTTTTTAATTGTGGGAACCCCTTCTCCGTCAAATGGAGCACTTCCAAGGCTTTTTTGCATTGTGCCGTCATCGGTTAGAGTCAGCAATGGTGATGCAAACTGCTTATTGAGGTAATCTTTCAGGAAGCTTGCTCCCTGCAGGACACGTTCTCCGTTGATGGCTGAAATGACTCCTCCCAGAAGCGCCCTGGCTACATCCGGATCAAAAACAACCGAAGCTTTTTGTGTCTTTATCATAACAGGATCCAGAAGTTCAATAGCTTTCTTGGAGGCCACGGCAGCAATCTCTTCCAGGGGCAGCAGGTCAGAAAAGAAAATCCTTGAACAATATTCCCCTCCTGTATTTTTCTGGTCGCCCTTTTCTGCAACAACTTCAACGCCCATAAAGCAGCCTGATGATTTGTAAGATTTTATTGCTCCGTTTGAGTTCCCGATAAAGATCTCGGACTCACCTTCTCCATAGCCTGCTCCCGCACTTTTTGTGATCCTCGGATCTTTCATGGCAAACTTCTCCAGGTCAAGAGCCATTTTGATCTTCTTGTCCATAGGTTCTGCAACAATCTCGGGATCATAAAGGTCTTCTATTGCCGTAATTCCCTTATCATCAGGCAGGATGTTGTTTTCATCCGGCGTTGATAGCCGGGCAAAGGCTACTGCCCTTGATATTGTATCATCAAGCGACCTGCTGCTGAAATCATTGCAGTGGCTGAAACCCATTTTGCCTTCAACAAAAACCCTGAAACCTACCCCCTGGGAAGCGGCTTCCTCAATGGTCTCTATTTCAGATTTCAGCACATTGATTGAAAGGTTTCTGTTTATCTCAAGAAAAACTTCAGCAGCATCTGCACCAAGGCTTATGCATTTCTTAACAAGTTTTTCAGTTAAATCTATATTTTTCATGATAATATCAGTTGACATTAAAATTATGCTTTGCTTCCTCCTACATTTATTCCTCTTATTCTCACAGTGGGCTGACCTGCTGTAACTTCGGCAGCCTGCCCTTTTCCACATATGCCCGGGCCAAATTCAAGGTCATTGCCAACAGCATCAATATTCGAAATAACATCCATGCATGAACCAATTAATGTTGCTCCTTTAATTGGTTTTGTTTTCTTGCCATTTTCAATGAGATATGATTCTCTGCACGTAAAATTAAATACTCCGGTTATCGGGTTAACGCTGCCACCGCTCAGGCTCTGTACATATATACCTTTCTTTGTTGAAGAAAGAATGTCTGCAGGATTATCTTTCCCGTTTTCTATGAACGTATTTGTCATTCTCGGGATAGGAATATACCTGAATGATTCGCGTCTTCCGTTGCCGGTTCTTGCCATTGAAAGCTGTTTTGCACTGAGAATGTCGGTCAGGAATCCTTTCAGTACGCCATTTTCTATCAGCACATTGCGCCTGGCTTCAGTTCCCTCATCGTCATAATTTATAGTACCGCGGAAATTGGGAAGTGATCCGTCGTCAACCATCGTAAAGCAATCTGATGCGATCTTCTGGCCCATTTTACCGGTAAATGCGCCAATGCCTTTGGCAATATTATCAGCTTCAAGAGGATGTCCCACAGCCTCATGTACCAGCACTCCTCCCCAGCCGTTCTGCATAACTACATCCATGATACCTGCAGGAGCATCTTCAGCAGCAAGCATGGCTATTGCCTCTCTTGCCGCATTCCTGGCAACAGTTTCTGGAGTGACATTCTCAAACATCTCAAACCCTGAATGGTTACTCAGCCTTTCACGGGCCATGTGCCTGGCTTTTCCGTCATCGCTCATTGCCTGGACTATGAAGAACAGAAGGGGCAGTTCATCTTTCAGATATACGCCTTCACTGTTGACAATAACCCGGCTCCTGACTTCATCATAATAGTCAATCATAGCCATTTTGATTCTCGGATCATAATCTTTTGCAGCCTGATCAGCCCTTTTAATGACTTCTATCCTTTTTTCATCAGCTGTTTCTCCGAGAGGCTGTCTGACTGTTACGAAGGAAGGACGCGTGGTCTCAGAGATATTAACCGGAGATACTGCTGTGCTGTTCTGAGCAACATATGAGGCCACTTCGGCTGCTCTCATCAGTTTTTCCTCGGTTATTTCATCACTGTATGCGTACCCTGTTTTATTGCCTGAGATAACCCTGACTCCTGCACCCTGGCTGATCCCGTATAAACCGCTTTTGAATTTTGATTCCTCCATCACTATCTGGCGCGAAATACGGTTTTCAAGATATATGTCTGTAAAATCACCTCCTTTTTCAAGGGCTTTTGCAATGACCCTGGCAAGCATTTCCCTGTCCATATCCAGGCCTGATGAGCCGCTGGCTCCTTTCTGGCAGGATACAAGCTGTGTCAGTAAAGCCGGAGTAGCTGCGATCAGTAATCCACCTTTCATGCTCAGCTCAAGAAACCTCCTTCTTGGAATGTCCCTTACATGGTATTCTTTGATTTTCATAATAAAGGTCTTATTAAGTTATCTGATTTTCAAATGTCTGTTCCGCCTGTAATAAAATGAATTCCTAAAAATATAAATTTTTATTCTTTTGCCTTTATCTAATTATAAGTTCTTTGTCTTTTAAAACGCCCCCTCTTGTTGATAAAACGCTTGCTTTCCCTCGTAATTCGTCTCTTTTATACACTCTGATATTAAATACTGCAGTTGTCACGGATCCTCCTTCTGTGTACGGGACAGTTTTAAATACAGGTTTTCTCTGTACAGGTCTTTCGAAATCCGAAAAACCACCTCTCATTTCTCTATCCCTTGGAGGCTTAGGTTCCTCAAGCAATTTATACCCCGGTTTTCCTGAAGTAGAACCTGTTGTATCGAACTCCAGCACCACCCTGTCTTCAGTCACAATCTTGACAAGATGCGCCTGTTTCAATGCCGTGGGTAGTTTCCCGGTATTCCTGAAACTCACTTTAAGCTGGTAATCCGTTGAATCTGTTTTATATGATTTTATCCTTTTCACTTCAATATTTTCCCAGGCGAGTTCAGGAAGGTGTTTTGCCATTTCGATGTCGAAGAGAGCCTGGTTCTTTACCCAGGGTTCCAGATGCTTTGATGGTGGATTTTGTGAAAAGAATTTAGGATCAAACCCTCCGATTTCAATATCCCCGTAAACAGGATGTTTTGCAGGTTTCCATTCAAAAAATCCCATGCCACCATTTTCTTCATCATCCCACCTGATCCCGTCAATCTGGTCTATATTGCCGTCTCCGTCATAATCCTTATTCCTGCCCCCGTTCCATATTTCATCCCCGTACCATATTGCTCCGAAGTACCAGTAGCCGAAATCGGGACCATGACCAAAAAGAGGGCTTCCGTTGCCATAATCATCATAAACATCCCCGGCCTTTGAATATCCGGTTATTTTTTTCCCCATTTCATCGAAAATCTTATACCATTTCAGATCCTCCGGATACATTCTTTCAGCAGAAGGAGATGTTGAAGGCGGCCTCAGGTGCATGGGGACACTGGTATCCATGGAATTCACCACATATACGTTGGGATGGGAAAGGAGAAAAGTGACTACGGCCTTGGTTTCGGTTTCGCTTAATGGATATTCACCTGCTCCACGCTGTGTATTACCCCGCCCGGTTGCTTCTGCTTCAGGCCTCCAGTTTTCAGGATAATTCCTGTGAAGGTCAAGTCCCCCTATGCCATCTTCATTTATCAGGCCGTCGTTATCATTGTCTATTCCCTCGTTTGATGACAGGTAGATACCCTTTCCCGCAGGAACTCTTTTCATTATCCTGCCTGACGAATCCCTGGGATCAGGAATGAGATTTCCTCTTTTTTCGTCTTTCCATCTCATTGTCAGAATAATGCCGTTGCTGTCCAGATCATCCGGAGCATCTTCATCCAGAAGGCCGTCATCATCATTATCGTAAGGACGAACAGTGCTTCTGTTGCTTTGTGCAGTATGCAGATAAAGATTATGGCCATCGGGATTATTAATCGGTTTTAAATACAAGGTTTTTGTATCGAGAAGGTGCGTAATATCAGGATCCTTCCCGTAGTTTTCAAGAAGATAATTTATTATCCAAAGGACACACTCTGCACCCGTTATCTCTCCGCTGTGACGGCCCCCTTCGAAAAATGCAGCAGGCTTGTCAGTGTCTTTGCCGGTTTTTTTATTGGTAAGGGTGACCTGCATTATCGGGCGTCCTTCGAAACTTTGTCCGACTTCATAAAGGTCAATAAGATCAGGGTATTTATCAGCCCATCTCTCAAGCCAGTCATAAATAACGTTTGAAGAATGGTACCTGTCGAACATCAGACTCTCTTCCGTTTCATACTGAACCTGCATCAGCTTGACTTCCGGAAAATAACTGACCCCATGTCTCATTCCGGAAACTGTATATACCGGAATTCTTTTTGACGGCTGAGGCTGGCCTGACTGTCCGCATAATAAAACTGAAAAAAACAGAATACAGGGTAATAATAATGTTTTCATGATTATTTATTTAAGTATTAAAATCAGGATTTAAAATTCCCGGTATCTCAAACGGGAAACATATTTAAGATTTACCCTCGTTTTGACAGGATCTCAAGCTTATTAATGTCCACTATTTCAATGGTCTTTCCGAATACTTTGATTATTCCGTCCTTATTAAAATCAGATAGTGTTCTTATAACATTAGCTGTGCTCATTCCTATGTATTCCGCAATTTCCTTGCGTGAAACGGGCAGGTCAAAAATTCTTGTGCTATAGATCTCTTTCGTAAAATAAAGAAGGACAAATGCAACATTTCTGAATTCACAACTCTCACAGGCACAAGGTGTGTGCTTTTCACTCATGATATCCACTTTTGTACAAATTTACATTTTTCCTGATCACAATTTAATCCGCTGATTTGTTTTATTGCCAAATTTCGACCTAATTTGAAAATCAATTAATTACTTTAAATCTTAATTCTTGAATGATCTATAAAACAGATTATCATTTACATACATCTTTCAGCGATGGAAAGGCTGCCCCTGAAGATTACATTCCCACGGCCATTATTGCGGGAATTTCTGAAATAGGATTTTCAGAACATCTTTTATTATTCAGGGAGAATCAGGACTGGGTAATGAATCCTGAAAATGCTTCTGAATATGTGAATTATATTGATAATCTGAAGAAAAGCTCAAATAACATTATTATTAAAACCGGGATGGAAGTGGATTTTTTCCCGGGGAAGGAAAAGGAACTTGAATTGTTCCTCAGCAGGTTCGATCTTGATTACAGGATCGGATCTGTTCACTACCTTGGCGAAAAGACCGTCGACCTTGGACCTGAATTCTATGAAGGAAAGAATATTGATATGCTTTTTGAATCATATTTTGAATATGTAATGGCAGCAGCTTCATCAGGTATTTTTGATATTATCGGACACTGCGATCTTATAAGGATATATGGCTATAAGCCGTCTGCAGATCCTGAACCTCTTTACAGGAAGCTGGCCCGGATAATGAAGGAAAACAATGTTGCCTATGAACTTAACACAAATGGCAGAAACAGGCCGATGGCTGATTTTTACCCGGACCGGCGCTTCCTTCATGTGTTCAGGGAAGAAAACGTACCAGTCTGCGTTAATTCAGATGCACACGTGCCATTACGTATCGGACAGTATTTCGATGAAGCTTATGATCTGCTCAGACTTGCCGGATATACTGAAATGGCTGTTTTTACCGGCAGAAAAAGAAAAATGATGCCATTCTGATCACAATTGTTAAATAAATTAATACGTGTAACATTTACACTTATTATTAATAATGCCTATAATGAAAAAATCATTTAAGTTCCTGGTTTATGGTATTTCTGTAATTCTTTTTGTCTGCAAATGCACCACGCGGGAAGAAAACATTGTTAATACCGGCGGACCTGAAGTTGTTTCCTTCAGGGCTCTGTCTTTCGGACTTAATGATGTAAAACTGCTTGATGGCCCTTTTCTGCATGCAACAGAGCTCAATATGCAGATCCTGCTTAATTACCAACCCGACAGGCTCCTTTCAAAATTCTATTCAGAAGCCGGATTGAAGCCAAAGGCAGTGCATTATATGGGATGGGAGGATGAATCTCTTGCAGGACATAGTCTTGGACATTATTTGAGCGGGTGCTCCATGATGTATCAGACAACCGGCGATGCCCGTTTCCTGGAGAGAGTTAATTATATTGTGGATGAATTAAAGATGCTCCAGGATACAGACGGCTATGGTTATATAGGCGCTTTTCCGAATGGCAAGAGGGTCTTTGAGGAAGAGGTTGCCAAAGGAAACATAAGGTCGGCAGGATTCTACCTTAATGGCATCTGGGCTCCATTCTATACCATGCATAAAGTTATGGCCGGCTTACGAGATGCTTACCGTCTGTGCGGAAACCAGACAGCCCTTGAGGTCGAAAAACGTTTTGCCGACTGGATCGGAGTCATCGTAACTCCTCTTAATGATGAGCAAGTCCAGAATATGCTTCACTGTGAACATGGAGGGATCAGCGAAGCTCTTGCAGACCTGTACGCTGATACAAAAGATGAAAAATATCTCAGGATCTCCCGCATTTTTTACCATAAAGCAGTTCTTGATCCTTTGAAAGAAGGCCGGGATATCCTTTCAGGCAGACATGCCAATACCAACATCCCAAAACTGATCTCTTTATCACGGCTTTATGAACTTACAGGAGATGCATCCAACAGAAAGGCAGCTGAGTTTTTCTGGCACACTGTAACTGAACACCACTCCTATGTTACAGGCGGCAATGGAAATGACGAATATTTTGGTCCTGCTGATAAGCTGAGAAATCGGCTTGGAGAAGGAACAACTGAGTCCTGCAACGTTTATAATATGCTTAAGCTCACGGAGCATCTCTTTGAATGGGAGGCTTCTGCCAGCGTTGCTGATTTCTATGAAAGGGCTCTTTTCAATCATATTCTTTCAACCCAGAATCCTGAAGACGGGCATGTGGTCTATAATCTGTCATTGGATATGGGTGGTTTTAAAGATTTCCAGGAACCGGAATTATTTACCTGCTGTATTGGGACAGGAATGGAAAACCATTCAAAATATGGAAAGAATATTTTCTATCATAATGATAATGAGTTATTTGTCTTTCAATTTATTGCCTCTGAACTGACCTGGAAGGAAAAAGGTCTGAAGGTAATCCAGAGCACAAAATACCCTGAGGAACAGGGAACCACACTGGAATTTAAATGTGAAAATCCTTTGAAGCTGATCTTGCTTGTAAGATACCCTTCCTGGGCAGAAACCGGCATTGAAATAAAAATAAACAGTATTAAAAAACGGATAAAGGAACTGCCGGGAAGTTTTATTGCCATTGAAAGGACATGGAAGACAGGAGACAGGGTGGAAGTGAGTATTCCATTCACTCTGCGCCTTGAATCAATGCCTGACGACACCAACAGGGTGGCTGTGATGTACGGACCGCTGGTGATGGCCGGAGATCTTGGACCGGTTAAAGACACTGTTCCGAGGGATTTAATGTATGTACCTGTACTTATGACAGAAAACAGGGATCCGTCTGTGTGGATGAAACCGGTGGAAGGGAAGACGAATACTTTCATGACAGTCAATACCGGCAGGCCGCGGGATGCGGAAATGAAGCCTTTTTATTCAGTTTATAACAGGAGATATTCCATTTATTGGGATCTGTTTACCGAAAAAGGATGGAAAACACGGCAGGCTGAATACCAGGCTGAACTTACCGAAATGAAAAGAATAAAAGAAGCAACTATAGATTTTGTGCAACCGGGCGAGATGCAGGCTGAACGCGATCATAATTTCAGAGGAGAAAAAACCGAACTGTACCGTTTTAACGACAGGCCCTTCAGGGAATCCAGGGGAGGATGGTTTTCTTTCGATCTGAAAACAGGAGGAAAGAAATCAATTGTTTTGGTTGTTGATTACTGGGGTGGATTTCCCGGGGCAAAGACGTTTGATATCATGGTAAATGATAAAATTATTGCATCAGAAAATATCTCGAACAAAAAAGACGGGCAGTTCATTACTGTTCAGTACAATATCCCCGAAGAGATCTTAAACGGAAGATCAAAAATCACAGTTAAATTCCAGGCTCATCCGGGGAATACCGCGGGACCCGTATTCGGAGTAAGAACAATTAAAAAATAAGCCTCTCACTTCACCCTAAATATTATATACCCTTCCCCCAACCTCCTTCCCTGCTTGCGCAAGCAGGGAAGGGGAATCCTGAACGAAGTGAAGGAAGGGGGTGAGTACGTGTATACTATAAGTTTTTATCTGATCCTTACTACTCCTTCAGCAACCTTTGGGAATCTTGACATTACCAGGGGATCATGTCCCGGGATAATCAGGTCTTTATTGCTCACGAGAGTTTTCATTCTTTTCAGCTGAGTTATGTATGCATTGGCATCGATCACCAATGGTATTGAGAGCTCGTGATCAAGATTATAATAAAACCAGCTGTCGTCAGCTGCAAGGAGCACTTTTTCGGTTTTTGTATTGACGAGCAGGTGCTGGGATTCCCATGTATGTTTTGACCCGGTAAAGACCCTGATCCCGGGAATTATTTCAATGCTGTCACCATCCACGAACTGAACCCTTCCATCCAGGTTGGCCTGAACGATAATAAGAACATCTCCTTTATCCAAACCGCGATGATCGGCACCTTTCTGCCATCCGTCACCGACGAAATATGTATAATCATTCCTTTGCATCCAGATGGTTCCTTTTTCAAACAACGGGAGCCCGTTAATATGATCCGAATGAGGATGGGTTATAATTATGTCAGTGATTTCATCAGGATTTACATTTATCCTTTGAAGAGCAGAATCGGGTCTGGTGAAGTCCTGGTTGATAAGTGGTTTCGAATAATCCCAGTCAAAACCAACATCTACAAGTACTTTTCTTCCATTATCACCATTTAAATACCAGAAATAGTATGTGAAAGAAACACTATCCTTTGAACTTCCTCCGATAGCGATATTCGATGCTGCCACTTTGGATTTTGCAGTGGAATACGCGATAGCATAGACATCATAAACATTCTGCGGCTGAGAATACATGATCTCAAATAACAGGAAAAGCGCAGTAATTGTGATAATAATAAATTTCATATAAGTAGTTTTTATGAATAAAGTTATTATGCTCCCAGCATATGCTCAAGGAATATCTTTATTCCAATAGCAATAAGTATTAATCCTCCTGCGATCTCAACTCTCTGACCCAGTTTTTCTCCTGTCGATTTTCCTAATCTTATCGCAATCATTGAAGCCAGAAAAGTGACGGTTCCGATAATAATTCCGGATATCCATATTTGTATTTCGAGAAGTGCGAAACTGATACCGACCGCAAATGCATCAATACTGGTTCCAACAGCAACAGTAATCAGTTCAAACGGTTTAGTATAGTCCCTGATCTCATCTTCCTCCTTCCGTTTAATCCCTTCTATTATCATTCTTATTCCAAGGAATAAGAGTAATCCCAGGGCAATCCAGTGATCTGCTGCTTTGATTAATTCGCTAATGAAAGATCCAAGAAAAAATCCTATAACCAGAAGTCCGGCCTGAAATAATGCCAGCACCAAAGCAATACGAACTGCCTGCCAGAACAATATCCTGCTCTGAACTACACCGTAGGACAGGGAAACTGCAAACGTATCAAAACATAAGCCGAGGGCAACAGCAATGATGGTCAGTAAATCCATGAAACAGACGTATTCCCGGCAAATATAATATAAAACATCATTTTCAGGTTTTTAAAATTGATTGCATATATTTGAACACTTAAAAACGGTCTGAATGAGAGCTGTTATTCAGCGTGTAAGCAAGGCATCTGTAACCGTCAACAACAAGATCCGGGCTGAGATTGGTTCCGGACTGCTGGTATTTGTTGGTATTGAAGAATCTGATAATGATGCTGATATTGAATGGCTTGGCAATAAGATTGTACAGCTCAGGATTTTTAACGACAGCGCCGGTGTAATGAACCTTTCGGTCATGGAATCCGGAGGTGAAATCATGGTCATCAGCCAGTTCACGCTTCATGCAAAAACAAAGAAAGGGAACAGGCCTTCATATATCAAAGCTGCGCGCCCGGAAACAGCTATTCCTTTGTATGAGAGTTTTGTAAAGAAACTGATGCAGCTGTCAGGGAAAGAAGTGGCTACAGGCGAATTTGGGGCAATGATGGATGTAAGTCTTGTCAATAACGGTCCTGTGACAATTATCATTGATACTAAAAACAAAGAATAGGAGCTGATGCAGGAAAAAATCCACCCTGTTGATGAAAAAACGCTGAAAAGATCTGTTCTTGTTGTAACTGCTTTTGCTGCTTTTCTTACTCCATTTCTGGGTTCAGCTATGAATCTTGCCTTGCCGGCAATAGCTAAAGACTTCAATACCACCGCAATAGAACTTGGATGGATAGCGAGCAGTTTCATTCTTTCCTCAGCGATGTTCCTTCTTCCCTTCGGCAGGCTTGCGGATATCGTAGGCAGAAA
This sequence comes from uncultured Rikenellaceae bacterium, assembly GCA_964557905.1. GTDB lineage: Bacteria > Bacteroidota > Bacteroidia > Bacteroidales > VadinHA17 > LD21. Next base: position 17,701 of record CAZLCF010000003.1, read on the forward strand.
AAAGATCTTTACTTATGGTATATCTCTTTTCACCTTATCAACTTTTCTTATCATTTTTTCATGGAATATTGAATCTCTGATAATATTCCGGATAATTCAGGGTATTTCAGGAGCAATGATCTTCGGGACCAGCCTGGCGATACTGACTTCTGTTTTCGGGCCCGGGGAGCGTGGCAGGGCAATGGGAATAAATATTACAGCTGTATATACAGGTCTTTCCAGCGGTCCGGTCATAGGCGGATTATTGACACAGTATTTCGGATGGAGGAGTATTTTCGCGTTTCTTGTTCCCGTAGGAATAATATCCCTCTACCTGATATTCAAAAAGATGAAGACTGAGTGGGCTGAAGCGAAAGGTGAGAAATTTGATTGGCAGGGGTCAGTAATTTACGGAGTATCCATAGCTTCTTTTATGTATGGTTTTTCAAAACTACCTTCAGCTGCCGGATGGATTTTCCTTGGATCAGCTTTAATTCTCGGATTACTATTCGTGTTTTTTGAAAAGAGCATCACCAATCCAGTTTTTGACATCAGGCTCATCCTGCGCAACAGGGTTTTTGCCTTCTCAGGTATAGCCGCCCTTATTCATTATTCAGCAACCTCGGCAACAGGTTTTTTCATCAGCCTCTATCTCCAGTATCTCAAGGGATTTGATTCCCAGACAGCGGGATTTATAATGATATCCCAACCAGTTATGATGGCTTTGTTATCGCCTCTGGCAGGGAAGCTATCCGATAAATATAATCCCGGGATTATTGCGTCAATTGGCATGGGACTTACTGCAACTGGATTGATAATGCTCTGTTTTGTCAGCGAAACGAGTCCGATACTTCTGATTATCAGTTTTCTGATTATAATGGGTGTCGGTTTTGGACTCTTCTCCTCACCCAATTCCAATGCCATCATGAGCTCTGTGGAGAAAAAGCATCTTGGTGTTGCTTCGGGAGTCGTAGGTACAATGAGAATGGTGGGACAGATGCTTAGTATGGGTATTGCTATGATGCTTCTGGCTCTTTATATCGGAAAGGAAGCTATTGTACCTGAAACTTATCCTGGACTTATCAAAGGAATGCGTACGGGATTTATAATATTTTCCATTCTATGTGTCCTTGGAATATTCGCTTCTCTTGCCAGAAACAAGAGACTTGCAAGCGATAATAGCATCTCCTGACAAATCTGGATTTCTGTTTTGAAAAGTATCTTTAACTAACCTGTCAGCATTTTGTTTAGCATTACTCCAGTAATAAGCCCTATTAATAGGACCACAAAGCTGAGGAGGATCCACCACCAAAGCTTGTTCCATGATGGAGTGTTAACTTGTCCTTCATTCCCTGCAAGAATATTCCAGGCCTGATAATTTCGTCTTACTGCCCATAGTTCATAGAGGAATATTAAAAATCCGCCTGCCAGAGCACCCAGAACAACTATTGCCCAACATGTCAGAAACAAGGGTAATAACTGAAACATATTAAGCCTTTGATTTACCAGCGGCATGGCAATTGCAAAGATTCCCGCTAAACCAAGTATAGTTGAAACCAATACTTGCGGCAGACGCTGGATTAAAAATTTTCCGAAAGTCTTATGACTCACAGGTGCCAGAAGCGGTCCGTGGAAAATCAACCAACTTCCAAATAATGGCAGGCCGAACACCAGAATAACCTGTAATGACCAGCTGGCACCCCGGGATAGCATAATAAGAATGAGGATTATCAGTGCCACAATGAAAGCTACTGCGGTGGGTATGAGGTCGCCTACCGTCTCCACTAGGGTTGTCCTCCAGATAGCTGTTTTTTGGCTTTGTACAATTATGAGTCTTACCAGTAATGCAACAGGGCCAAGGACAACTACGGCAGGGACCCAGAATCTGAATCCTCTTTTATTATCAGAAGATATAGTGAACAACAAAACTAAACTGACAAGTATTATTGCTGCCCATGAAATTCCAACGATTTTGTTTATTCTGGTCGTGGCCTGTGCCTGGTTATATCGCCGGCCAGCTTCCTGCCGAACGTCATCCGGGAAAAGATTGCTGAGTGGTCCGGCTTCCCTCGGATTTGATAATTCCTCCTTAACATTTAAAATAACAGGTCGATCGTACTGGTAATAATAATAGAGGTACACCACACCATTAACCAGATCGGCCACCAGTGATTCAAGTGTCCAGCTGGAGCCTTTTTCTGTATGGACAGCTTCCAGAACGCTCGTTGCATCTTTTGTAGTAATCTGCTTCGTATTGTTCAATAATTGCCCCAGTAATTCCTGAGCCTTATCATATCGCCAGCATGGATAGCCATAACTATTGGCAGTGTTGGCTACATTGAAATTAGTAGAAACCAGGAATCCATCCCCGGACGGTTTCCGGGTGAAAACCAGTTCACCGTCTTTCCCTGCGCTGATGATTACTGCATCGCCGGTTGCATCGGCAAACTGCATCTGGTCATGCATATAAGAATGCCACTGATGGGAATTGATCCATGTAATGACCTCCTCAACTGTGGAACATTCATGCATTATCAGGATTGGATAAATGCTATAGTCTCCGGAAACTGGAATTCGCTCAGAGTGAGGATTTACATCCACCCTTGGAAGTCCATTGGCATCATAAGCCAGTCCTTTCTCATTTACTCCCTGCTGGACGTTGTCTGGTGCGCCAATCCAGATCACTCCGTATCTAGAGGAATCACCCGGATCAACCCAATAGTATGAATCCGGGTTTATATAGTCATCGTTGCCTCCAAAAAAAACACTTTCTCCTTTGGCAATAGTAAACACTGTACACCCTGAAGGGATGATCCGTTTATCCGGAGAAGCATCTAAAAAAAGGCACATTCCGAATTCCAAAATCACAATTAAAAAGAAGCTTGGTTTTGTTTTAAAATTTTTCATGATTGAAAAATATATAGTTAATTGTTTGAAACTCAATTTCTAATTTTTTATGATCCTTTTTCTTGTGACTTTATAGAATTCATCTTTTGTTTTACACGATACAGTTTTTGGTATCCTGTTTGCTTTTATTGATCTGGATAAAATAAGGCGTTATTGCATCCTGAAAATAAATAGAGATTGAAAAAGCAGTTAAAAAAGTAATATGAAAACAAAAAGCATTATATTAAACCCGTTTTTTTCTCATGATGTCCGTATTGATTTAACCTGATGAATTATGACAAAATTATACCAAAAACCGATTAAATCGTGTCCTACAGACAATGAAATTAAAAAGGGACTTAAAGAGGTTATGGAATCTATCCCTGAAGTGCCTGAAAAGCGTCTGCTGATGAAAATCCTGAATGTTATAGATCTGACCAGCCTTAATACGATAGACAGTAAAAGCAGTATTATTCACCTGACCGGTAAAGTGAATAGTTTCCAGGGCAGGTTTACAAATATTCCAAATATTGCTGCCATCTGTGTTTACCCGAATTTTGCTTCGGTGGTCAGGGAAAAACTATCTGTCAAGAATGTAAAAATCGCTGCTGTAGCAGGTGCATTTCCGACATCGCAGACTTTCAGGAGTATAAAGATTGCGGAGTGTAAGATGGCGCTGGAAGCCGGTGCCGACGAAATTGATATTGTAATGCCGGTAGGGATTTTCCTTGGAAATGATTATGAAGCAGTAGCAAATGAGATCAGGGAAATAAAGACGGCTGTCGGGGATAAATTGCTTAAAGTCATTATTGAATCCGGGATGCTCGGGGATAATGAGAAGATCTTCAGGGCATCGCTGATTGCCATGGACGCCGGTGCTGATTTCATTAAAACATCTACTGGTAAGATAAATATCTCAGCAACACCTGAAACGGCATTTGTCATGTGCCATGCAATCTCAGATTTTTATTTCGAAACAGGGATAAGGGTCGGATTCAAACCTGCCGGAGGTATTGCTTCTGTCAGTGACGCTTTGCTTTATTATCATATTGTCAATCATTGTCTTGGTGAAGGGTGGCTAAATAATAATTTATTCAGGATCGGGGCAAGCCGTCTTGCAAATAACATTCTCTCCGAAATTGCAGGTGAGCGACATGATCACTTCTGAACAGGAACAAAATATTACCCGTCAGGACTCAGTCAAGCAAATTTCTGACACTTCCATTTGTACAAGAAACAGCATTTCTGATGTTACTTTTTACGATTCAACCAGTTTTATACACAACATTGAACCCCTTCGCTCAAACAGGTTTCCTTTCCTTTTTATTGAGAAAAACTCAATCCGGGAATCAAAGGCCAATGAGTTTTTGATGAAAAAGCTGCGGGACGGGAAAGAGATCCCTATTCAACCATTTAATGAGGACTGGCTCATATTTGCGGTGATGGCTGCGATATTCCTGTATTCCCTGATCAGCGCAGTGTCAAGAAAGTTTTTCCATGAAATGAAAAGGTTTTTTCTTTTTCGCGGTATAGGCGATCCGGCTTCCCGTGACATGCAGGGATTATTTCACTGGCAATCAACAATTATCAACCTGGTATCATTTCTCAATATAGCATTATTCGCATATTGTGCCGCTGAGTATTATGAATTCGTACCTGAAATAATTCCCGGAATACTTTTCTGGTTAATCTGTTTTGTTATAATAATTACCGCTGTCACATTGCGGCATCTGATTTGTCTTATTACCGGAAATATCAGCGGGGAAACTGAAGCATTCAATGAATATGTCATCACAATTTATCTTTCATACAGGTATGTGGCTGTTTTTTTATTCATTCTTGCAATAATGATATCATATACCGGTTTTTTTAATGCAAAATCACTTTTTCTTGCAGGATCAATTATGATAGGCGTAGTGTACCTGATGCGTATTATAAGGCTCTTCATGATTTTTATCAGAAAGAAAATTTCAATATTCTATTTGATTTTATACCTTTGTGCGCTGGAATTTTTGCCTGTTGTGATTTTATTAAAATATGTGACAGGCCTGTTTTAGAACATTGAGAGATCTCTGGAAAGTAGAACTAAAACTGTAAGTCGTTGAAAATAAGGAAGATTTTAGTATCGCAGCCGGAACCTTTGGAGGCAAAATCTCCGTACTTTGATCTGGCGAAGAAATATAACCTTAAAATAGATTTTAAACCGTTTGTACAGGTTGAGGGAGTCCCGATAAAGGATTTCAGGCAGCAAAAGATCAATATTCTCGATTTTACAGCTGTGATCTTCACAAGCAAAACGGGTATAGATCATTTCTTCAGAATCTGCAATGAGCTGAGGATCGTGGTGCCCGATACGATGAAATATTTCTGTATTACAGAGAATGTTGCCTTTTACCTCCAGAAATATATAGTATACCGGAAGCGGAAGATCTTTCACGGAAAGGCAAAATTCCAGGATCTCATTGATGTTATCGTCAAACACAGGGAGGATAATTTCTTCGTTCCCCTTTCTGAACCCCATAATGCAGAAATTCCGGATCTGCTTGGTAAGAATAACATTAAATATACGATCGGCACCCTTTATAAGACCATCAGCAGTCATTTTTCCAACATAAAGGATTTTGATTATGATGTCCTTGTATTTTACAGCCCTTCAGGAATAAAATCATTGAAAGAGAATTTTCCTGATTTCGTTCAGGGAGAGATAAAAATTGCAGCTTTCGGACCTACTACCGCCTGCGCAGTAGAAAATGAAGGATTGAGGCTGGATATTAATGCTCCGAATCCTAAAGCTCCGTCCATGACGATGGCTCTTGATAATTTCCTCAAAGAGCACAACAGGAATCAGAAATAAATTTATTTCACCATAATCATCTGCCTGAAGTCCCGGTGAAATAACAGGGATAGTATTCAGGACAGGTGCCTTTTATATGAATACCGGGAGAGAAACATTTCAGAAATCTGAAAGGCTGTGCAGCCAGAAAATGATTACTTCGTTGTTTGAAGACGGTAATGTTTTCCATTCTAAACTTTTTAAAATTGTTTGGAGCAAAAGTCTTGTATCCCTCCCCTTCCCCGCCCAGGTTGCATTCAGTGTTTCAAAAAAAAGCTTCCGCCTTGCAGTGACAAGAAACCTGCTTAAGCGCAGAATGAGAGAAGCGTACCGCAGAAATAAACAAAAGCTCTATGATTTCCTTAGCCTGGCAAACATCCAGGCAGTCTTTATTGTTATATACCATGAAGATAACGTATCGGATTTCAGGGAAATTGAAATATCAATGAAGGAAATGATAGACAGACTCATTGTTTTAATTAAAGAAACCGGTGATAAATATTAAAGTTGTATTAAATTATTTCTTTATCAAATTCTTTCCCGAATATTCCTTTTATTTTTACCGTTCAAATTCAAGCTGTCATAAAAAATGAAAAAAACAAGCCCGATCAGATTGATCATAGTCCTCAGCTTTTTGATTCTTGCAGGTATAAGTACCGGCTTTCTGGCAACTCAGGAATCACGTGATTTCAGGATCGCTAAAAACCTTGATATCTTTTTTTCTCTTTTCAGGGAGTTGAATGCCTTTTATGTTGATGATATTAATCCTGATAAAATAATTAAGTCGGGAATTGATAATATGCTGAAAACTCTTGATCCTTATACTGTTTATTACCCGGAATCGGATGCTGATGAATTTACTTTCCTTACAACCGGAAAATATGGCGGAATAGGATCACTGGTAAGAGGCGGTGGTGAATACGTAGTGATCAGTGAAATTTATAAGGGTTTCCCCGCCGACCGTGCAGGAATAAAAGCAGGTGATGTCCTTAAGAAAGTTGACGGCATATCGCTTAAAGGTCTTTCCACTGATAAAGTGAGCGAAAAACTTAAAGGGAATCCCGGTACGGATATTACAGTTACCATTGAAAGAAACGGAACAGAATCAGATTACCAGATGAAAAGGGAAAAGATCATAATACCTCCTGTTCCCTATTTCGGAATGATTGATCAGAAGACCGGTTATATCCGCTTTACAACTTTTACGCAGGATTGTGTTGAAGAAGTTAAAAACGCGCTTGTCACATTGAAGAACAATAATCCCCGGCAGATTATCCTTGACCTGAGAAGTAATCCGGGGGGATTGCTTACTGAAGCCGTGGGAATTGTAAATCTGTTTGTCGGACCGGGGAATGAGGTGGTTTCCACAAAAGGAAAAGTGAAGCAGTTTGATGAGGATTTCAAAACAACAAAAGCCTCCATAGATGATAAAATCCCTCTTGCAGTAATGATAAACAGGGGGTCAGCTTCAGCGGCTGAAATTGTCGCCGGCGCCATTCAGGACCTTGACAGGGGAATAATTGTAGGACAGCGGTCTTACGGAAAAGGATTGGTTCAGATAACCCGGTCCCTGAGCTATAACACACAGCTGAAAGTTACTACCGCAAAATATTACATCCCGAGCGGCAGATGCATCCAGGCTCTTGATTTCTCAAATCCCAATGAAGACGGGAGTGTCGGAATAATACCTGATTCGCTGATATCAGAATTCAAAACAAGAAACGGACGAATAGTCAGGGACGGGGGTGGAATAACTCCCGATATTGAAATTGCTCCTGAACCGTTAAGCCAGGTCGCTACAGAACTTTACCTTAGAAATTATATCTTCGATTTTGCCTCGAAATATTACTGGGCCCATCCGGATATCAAAGCCATTTCTCAGTTTAGCTTTACTGACACAGATTATTCCGATTTCAGGAAATTCCTTTTTGACCGCAAATTCAATTACAGAACATTCACTGAAGCCTCTTTTAACGAACTCATTGCCAATGCAAAGAAAGAGAAATACTACGACCTGCATAAAGATCTTTTTTCAGAACTTGAAAAGGATATTACTCATAGTCTTGATCATGACCTTACATTGTTCCGTAATGAAATAACGGAACTTATTGGGGAGGAGATAGTCAGCCGGTATTTCTATGAAGAGGGGGCAGTTGCCTGGGGAATAAAAACTGACGAGCAGGTAATCAAAGCTCTTGAAACATTGAATAATAAGGAAAAATATAGTTCGATACTTTCCGGTAAAACCGGTTCTGTGCTCATAACCAGACAGGATAATATATCCGGCAGTAACAGCAGCCGTTAAAAATCCGGTACCTTGCTTTTTTTATTTACGTTATTTCCTTTTAAATTTCATCCTCCTGTGAATGGTGGCAATAAGGCCACTTCATCTCTGTCATTCAGTACAGGATCACTGTTTATTATCTCGCTATTGACGGAAACCCGGTAATTATAGTGTATAATTTCAGGGAAATCATCCTGTATCCTCAGCCTGAGATCGCCGAATGAATTGACGTTGCGATAGTGTTTAATGCTGGTTTGAGTTACCTCAGCCAGCACTCCGAAAAACAAGACAGTGATATTCATGATTGTATTCTTTGTGTTTTAGCACCGTAACACCATTATGCCATTATACCGTTATACCGTTCAATGCGTTTCCAGCCAGTTCTTTCCCGTTCCCCAATCAACTTTGAGCGGCACCTCCAGTTTTGCCGCATTTGACATTTCAGTTAGCACTAAATCCTTAAGTTCCTCAAGTTCAGGATTATACACCTCAAAAATAAGTTCATCATGAACCTGCAGTATCATTCTTGACCTGTATTTCCTCGCTTTCAGCTTTTCGTGTATTCTGACCATCGCAATTTTAATAATATCGGCTGCTGAACCCTGAATAGGCGCATTTATGGCATTTCTTTCAGCATTGCCCCTTACAACCTGGTTTCGTGAATGAATATCACGGAGGTATCTTCGCCTTCCAAACATTGTCGTAACATATCCTTTTTCCCGTGCCTTCCGGATGCTTTCATCCATGTAAGCCTTAACGCCGGGATAAGAACTAAAATATCCGTCAATAAGCTCTTTGGCTTCTTTCCTGCCGATGGTGAGCCGTTCCGAAAGACCAAAAGATGAAATGCCGTATATTATTCCAAAATTGGCTGTTTTTGCTCTGCCTCTCATCTCCCTGGTAACATCTTTTATCTCAACACCAAAGATCTTTGAGGCAGTCGCCGCATGAATATCGTTGCCCGAAAGGAAATCAGAGATCATGCTCTTATCCCTGCTGAGATGCGCCATAAGCCGCAGTTCAATCTGGGAATAATCTGCAGAAAAGAAAATGAATCCTTCTTCCGGAACAAAAGCTTTTCTGATCTCCCTGCCCCGTTCTTCCCTTATTGGTATATTCTGCAAATTCGGATTATTTGAGCTCAGCCTGCCGGTAGCTGCAACAGCCTGATTAAAGGATGTGTGTATCCTGCCGGTTTTTTTATCGATCAGCTGCGGAAGAGCTTCAACATAAGTTGATAATAGCTTTTTTAAACCCCTGTATTCCAACACCTCTTCAATGATGGGGTGTTTATGCTTCAACCGCTGCAGGATATCTTCACTGGTATTAAATTGTTTAGTCCTGGTAACTCTTGCATTATCGTCCAGCTTAAGCCTGATAAACAGGATGTCGCCAAGCTGTTTTGGAGAAGAAATATTGAATTCCGTTCCGGCAAGTTTATAGATCTCTTTTTCAAGAGCAATTATATCATCCCGAAGGTCTATTGTAATAGCTTTCAGTTCTTCCCGGTCAAGGATAACCCCATTCCTTTCCATTTCGGCAAGAACCTTTATAAGGGGCATTTCAATTTCTGAAGCCAGCCCTGACAATCCTTCTGCTATTAATTTTGGTTCAAAGATGTTTTTTAGCTGAAATGTGACATCAGCATCTTCCACGGCATACTCTTTTAACTCCTCGACAGGCACTGATCTCATGTTTTTCTGGGTTTGTCCTTTTTCGCCGATAAGAGATTCAATGTGTACGGGACTGTATGAGAGATATATTTCCGATAAAAGGTTCATATTGTGCCTCATGTCCGGTTCCAGCAGATAATGTGCTATCATTGTGTCGAAAAAGGGTCCGCTGACTTCAATCCCGTAATTGCCAAGAACATTAATATCAAATTTAATATTCTGTCCTATTTTTAATATATCAGGATTTTCCAGCAATGGCCTGATGATCTGAAGAAGATTATTTGTCTCCTGTTGTGATTCGGGGAAATGAATAAGATATCCGGAGCCTTTTTCCCATGATAATGCGAGTGCAATAATTTCCGAATTAAGAGGATCAAGGCCTGTCGTTTCGGTATCAAAACAAAACTCTTTCAGGGTTCCTGCCTGCCGGATGATATCTTTCAGTTCATCTTCCCCGGAAATCATTTTATAATTATGGCTTACATTGTCAATTGCAGATTTAGGTGTAACGGCCACTATTTCACCTGAGTCAGAGAAAAGAGAACCCTGGGTTGATTCAACCGGATGGAGTTCTGGTTTCTCTTCCTTCGGTTTTTCCTGCTTTTCAATTTCAGATAATATTCTTGTGGCAGCAGTCCTGAATTCAAGCTCATCAAAGAGAATTTTAAGCTTTTGTGAATCAGGGATTTCAGTTTCAAGTTTTTTTTCGTTAAACTCAACGGGAACATCCAGTTTTATCGTGGCCAGCTTTTTGGACATTTCAATCTGTTCCCGGTTATTCTCAATTATCTCTTTAAGCTTCCCTTTCAGCTTATCGGTATTCTTAAACACTTCCTCAACGGATCCATATTCCGCTATCAGCTTCATGGCTGTTTTGGGTCCTACACCCGGTGCTCCGGGAATATTGTCCGATGAATCACCCATAAGGGCAAGAATATCAATGACTTGTTCCGGCCTTTGAATCGAAAATTCCCGCTTAATATCATCAACTCCCCATTGAATTGATTCGTTCCCGCTTCTTGACGGTTTAAACATCACCGTGTTTTCAGTGACAAGCTGAGCAAAATCTTTATCGGGCGTCATCATATAAGTTGTAAATCCTTTTTGTGAAGCTTTTCTTGCCAGGGTCCCGATCACATCATCAGCTTCAAAGCCAGGACAATCTATAACGGGTATATTATATGCCTCAATAATTCTTTTTATGTAAGGAACTGCTTTTTTAATATCTTCAGGAGTCTCATCGCGGTTGGCTTTGTAATCTTTGAACATTTCGTGCCTGAAGGTTGGTATCGGGGTGTCAAAAACCACTGCAATGTGAGAAGGCTTTTGCTTCTGGAGCACCTCCTCAAGCGTAAGCAGGAATCCGAATATTGCAGAGGTATTCAGTCCTTTTGAAGTTATCCTGGGATTTTTAATGAATGCATAATATGATCTGAAAATCAATGCATAAGCATCCAGCAAAAAGAGCTTTTTAGTATTATTATCCGGCATATTTCAGTTATTCATTATCGGCAGCAAACCATTCGGCATACGATTTTGCAGTCTCAAAAAGCCTTAGGCTGTGCAATCTGACTCCTTCAGGCATTTCATTTTTAAGCCGCTGGGCAAAATCAGCAACAAGGTTTTCACATGTAGGCTGGTAATCAACGATCACGGTATTGCCGAAGGTCTTTACCATCATCTCGGTTTTATCCCTGTCGAAATCCCTGCTGATAACAACAGAATGATCAAACTGGTTTACGATCTTTTTAAAGATAATGTTTTTCAGTTCCGTGAAATCAATTACCATTCCGTTTTTGGGATTTTTTTCATCACTGATCGGAGTGCCGGCCAACGTTACAAACAACCTGTAAGAATGTCCATGGACATTACGGCAGGGTCCGTCATAATTCTTTAATGCATGAGCCATTTCAAAAGTGAACTCGCTTGTTACTCTTATAACGTGGGTCATAATCCTTTAAAGATGAAATTAATATTCAAAATTAGTTATTCCGGCGGATTATATGACAATTGTATTGTAATGCTTTGAGTTTTAAATAATAATCATCATTTTTTATCCGTTTTGATCATTATTTTAGTACATTTGAAAACTTCGCATTTAAAATTAGTCCGAACAGATGGAAGAAGAAAAAATCAAACTCACTTTCCCTTCATTATTTAATAGAACTGTACAGAAACACGGAAATTCGCTGGCATATTCATTTGCAGGAGAAGAACCGATAAGTTATGCTGCAGCTGCAATAAAGATCCGGGCTTTGTCTGCATTTCTTGAGAAGGTCGGGATTACCCGCGGTGACCGGGTAGCTATCCTGAGCACCAATATGCCAAACTGGTCTCTAGCATATTTTTCTGTCACTTTTATGGGAGCTGTGGCAGTTCCGGTGCTTCCTGATTTTTCGGGGACAGAGGTTTTCAATGTTCTGGAGCATTCGGAAGCAAAAGCCATTTTTGTATCACCCGGGCTTTTATCCAAAATTGAAGACACCAGGCCTGAAACAGTTAAAACAGGGATCCTGATTGAAGATTTTTCAATGATCTTCTCAGATAAAGGATTGCTTCAGTTTGATCCCGATGCTATGCCTGACGGGAAATATGAAGTTGAAGAAGATGATCTTGCATCCATAATATATACGTCCGGTACAACAGGACGTTCAAAGGGCGTGATGCTCACTCATAAGAATATATCATTCAATGCTTTTAAAGCTAAAAATATCCAGCCGGTGGATGAACACGACCGGTTTTTATCCGTGCTTCCTTTATCGCATACCTATGAGAATACTCTTGGACTGATACTTCCGATGCTCGGTGGTTCATGTGTTTATTATCTCAGAAAACCCCCGACTCCGCCTGTATTGTTACCTGCCCTGGAAACAGTAAAACCCACAATTATGTTAACTGTTCCCCTCATCATTGAAAAAGTCTACTTTAATAAGATACTGCCTACCTTCCGGGAAAAACTGATTCTTAAACTTCTTTATAAGGTCCCGTTTTTCAGAAAGAAATTAAATGCTGTTGCAGGAAAAAAATTATTCAAAACCTTTGGCGGAAATCTAAAGTTCTTTGGTGTTGGCGGGTCCAAGCTTAACAGAACTGTTGAAAAATTCCTGATAGAAGCAAAATTTCCCTATGCAATAGGTTACGGCCTTACTGAAACAGCTCCTCTTCTTGCCGGTGCAAATCCCAGGGAAACCGTATATGAATCAACAGGACCTGCCATTGAGGGCATAGAACTTAAAATAAACAATCCTGATAAAAAGACCGGAGAAGGTGAAATATGGGCAAGGGGGCCAAGTGTCATGAAAGGTTATTATAAAGAACCTGAAATGACATCAGAAGTACTCACCCCTGATGGCTGGTTTAAAACCGGGGACCTTGGAATTTTTTATTCTCATAATAATCTTTTTATTAAAGG
>CAZLCF010000004.1:0-30411 GCA_964557905.1 uncultured Rikenellaceae bacterium
GAGTCGCCGACATCATGTGTCTCAAGAAGACCGTCGTGAGGATTAATGTCAAAATAAACACTTACATCTTCCTTGAAAGTCGCTTCGAGTTCCTTTTTCAGGTTATCGACAAATTCAGTTACCCAGCCGTCATATTTGTTGTCCTTCTGTCGGTAGCTGATGAAGATGTCGTATTCAAATCCGGGGATGAGGCTGGCCATGAATGTCTTTTGTAATGATAAAGTTAGGAAAGAGAGAAATACGAGTCAAATAAATTTCCCATTATCTTTGCCAGATTCAATTTAACAATATATGCTGAAAGTATTTGATCATCCGCTGATAACCCATAAACTTACCCAGCTTCGCCGTAAAGAGACCGAAACAAAGGATTTCCGCTACAACCTTAGTGAGATTGCGGCTCTGATGGCGTATGAAATAACCCGGGATCTACCCATGAAAGAGGTAGACGTTGTGACTCCAATGGGCAAATGCAGAACCAAAGAGCTTGCCGGAACCGTAGTCCTTATTCCTGTCCTGAGAGCCGGACTGGGAATGGTGGAGGGTATAACCAACCTGATCCCCGATGCAAAAGTCGGACATATAGGAATATACAGGGATCATGAGACGCTAAAGCCAATGACATATTATTCCAAATTGCCTGATAACCTTTCAGATGCGGTCATCATGGTACTCGATCCTATGCTTGCAACAGGAGGAAGTGCTTCAGCTGCCATTAAGGCAATAAAGGAAAGCGGAGCAAGGAAGATTAAGCTCGTATGCATCATCGGAGCACCGGAAGGGGTAAGAAAAATTGAAGAAGATCATCCTGATGTGCAGATCTACCTGACGGGATTGGATGAAAAGCTGAATGAAATCGGATATATCGTACCCGGACTGGGAGATGCAGGTGACAGGCTGTTTGGTACCAAATAATATGACTGCCAATAATGTCATTGAAGTAAAAGATGTCTGGAAATCGTTTAAAACGGTCCAGGCAGTGAAGGGGATCAGCCTGAATATCCCGAAAGGGCAGTTTGTTGCACTTCTCGGACCAAACGGGGCAGGCAAGACCACCCTTGTGGAAATGATCGAGGGAATACAAAAACCGGATAAGGGTGAGATCACTATTATGGGTAAACACTGGAGAGGAAATGAGGACGAGCTTCACCGGATAATAGGACTTGCACTCCAGGAAACAAGGTTTATTGATAAACTCAGAGTTACGGAAACACTTCAGCTTTTTGCCAGCTTCTTTAATCTCGGGAAAAACAGAGTTAATGAAATAATTGATATCGTAGGACTGGAAGATAAAAGAAGATCTTATGTAGTCAACCTTTCAGGAGGACAAAGGCAGCGGCTGGCAATCGGAATTGCACTTATAAACACACCTGCAATTCTTCTTCTTGATGAACCTACTACAGGCCTCGATCCTAACGCGAGAAGGGAGATCTGGGATATTCTCATGAAGCTTAAAAAGATGTCGGAGACTTCAATGATCCTGACAACTCATTACATGGAGGAGGCTGAAAAACTGTGCGATCATATTATCATACTCGATAATGGAGTGATCCTGCGTGAAGGCACCATTGATCAGCTGCTGGTTGAAAGCAAAACACTTGATGATCTTTTTGTTTCCCTGACAGGAAGGAGGATCTATGAATAAGATTCTCAGGATAAACCAGTTATGGTATCTTTTCCTGGCCCACTTCCGTGAAATAATCAGGGAACCGGGAGTCGTTTTCTGGGGAATAGTCTTTCCGATACTTATGTCGCTCGGCCTTGGACTTGCCTTTACAAAAAAAGCCGATGTCTTACGTAAAGTTGCAGTGATCAAACCTGCTGAAATATCTCTTAATGATAGTTCAGCAATATTTAATTTTCTTAATAACAAGTGTGAAAAAAATCTTACTCCAAAAGAGGATGACTTTAAATGGAGGTTTGAAATCAGGGATGATAAACTTGGTAATTCGATCTTCCTGTTTTATGAGCTCGGATGGGATGAAGCAATGGTCCTGCTTAAAAGGGGCACTGTCAACCTGATTCTGTTAAGTAATAACGGCAACACAGAATATCATTTCGACCCGGTGAATTCGGATGCAGAACTCACTTACCTGAAGCTCAGCAATATCATCGGATCAGGTGAGATCCTTTCTGCGGGCAATACTGCTGAAATAAAGCCTCTTACAGTAACCGGAACAAGGTATATTGATTTCCTTATACCCGGTCTGGTAACCATGGGGGTGATGATGTCGACCATGTGGGGTATCAGTTACGGGATAATTGAGAAACGATCGAAAAAACTTCTTCGCCGGCTGGTTGCCACTCCAATGAAAAAATCCCATTTCCTCATTGCTTTGATAACTGTCAGGGTTGCAATGAATTTCATTGAAGCAATGATTATAGTACTGTTTGCCCTTCTCGCATTTAACATGACGATCCAGGGAAGCATTTCAGCTATGATCCTGCTGTTCCTTGCAGGAAATATAGCTTTTGCAGGCATTGCAGTATTTGTGTCTTCCCATACCTCAAACACTGAAGTCGGAAATGGTCTTATTAACTTCATTGTAATGCCAATGATGGTGTTATCAGGTATCTTTTTCAGCTATTATAATTTCCCTGAATGGAGCATCCCTGTCATTCAGAAAATGCCACTCACAATGCTGACCGACGGGATAAGGAGCATTTTCAATGAAGGTGCAGGTTACGCTGAAGTGGCACTACCTGCTCTGATACTATCCGCAATGGGTGTCATCTTCTTTGCCGCAGGGCTGAAGATATTCAAATGGCATTGAAGTTTTGGTTCAATACCGAGTTAATCATTTTTATAAAACTGTCAACAATGTCTATGTACCCTTGTCAATGATGTGTGTGGGTCGTACAGGGGGAAAAGAAGGGGGTGAGTACATGTGATCCCGTGAGTAAAATTTTCCTTATTTCATGCAACATATAGTTTTTCTTTCTGTCTTTAATCCAGAAACATATTAAAAAAAACAAATTAAGGAAGAATATGAAAAACCTGAAGTATTTTACAGCTGCAATTCTCTGCATAGCCATTAGTGCGTGTGCTAACGGGCAATGGCGTAAGACGGTTTATGGTGACGGCAATGTTGTCAGGAAAGAAAGGACAGCCGGATCATTTTCCGGCGTGAAGGTAAGCACCGGTATTGATGTATTCCTTTCTCAGGGTGATAAGATGAACATTTCGGTAGAGGCCGACGAAAATCTCCATGAATACATACTCACTGAAATCAAGGATGATGTCCTTCATGTTTATACTGAAGTAAACATCCGTGAAGCTGAAATGAAGAGGGTGTATGTAACAATGAAAGAGATTAATTCCCTCAGCACCAGCAGTGCAGGCGATCTCCTCGGGGAAACACCTGTCAGGACAGATAACCTGAAGCTGAATGCCAGCAGCGCCGGTGATATAAAACTGGAAGCTTATGCAAAGAATGTGGAGATCGATATTAGCAGTTCAGGAGATATTACCTTAATTGGTGAAGCCGATGTTCTCGGGGGAGATCTCAGCAGTGCAGGCGACCTTAATGCATATGACTTTAAAGTGAGAGAGGCAGATCTTGACGTTTCCAGCGCAGGGGATGCCGATATTTATGTAACCGAGAGGCTCAGAGCAAGTGCATCAAGCGCAGGCGACATCAATTACAAGGGCAATCCGAAGTATCTTGATGCCCATTCTTCGAGCGCAGGAGGCATACACAGCAAGTAATTTCCATTTAATATATATTTCCCTTTTTATTATGAACCGTCAGGGTCATCCCTGACGGTTTTTTGCTATTTTTGTAATATCCTGAATTCATAAAAATCTTTAATTATATGAAAGAAAATATAAGCATAAATCTGAAAAACGCCGGTGGCTTTATTTCATACGAGGAGGTTATTGCTCTGGCCCAGCAATCGGTCAGGCATCTTGATTCAGTCAATGCCGGAACCGGAGCTGGAAATGATTTCCTGGGGTGGCTTTCACTTCCCGATGACATCCTTCCCCAGTTTGACAAAATAGAAAAAACAGCCAGGCACCTTAGATCAGTTTCAGATACTACTGTTGTAATAGGCATTGGAGGCTCTTACCTTGGAGCCAAAGCCGTCATTGAGGCTTTGTCCCATTCATTCCCGTCACTGCTTAAATCAAAACATCACGAAATACTCTATGCCGGACAAAATATTTGTGAGGATTACATGTCGGATCTTCTTGAAATTCTTGATACAAGGAATTATTCAATCATCGTCATTTCAAAATCGGGGACTACAACAGAACCAGCAATAGCTTTCAGAATCCTGAAGGATCATCTTGAAAGAAAAGCAGGGAAAGCAGTTGCAGCCGACAGGATAATTGCAATCACCGACAGTTCAAAGGGGGCACTGAGATCACTGGCTGACATCAATGGGTATGAGACTTTTGTCATTCCCGATAATATCGGAGGGCGGTATTCTGTTCTTACTCCGGTCGGGCTTCTTCCGGTAGCAGTCAGCGGGCTGGATATCAGGGCACTCGTGAAAGGGGCGCAGGCAATGGAAAAAGCAACAAGGCATAATAAAAATGCTGCTTCAAATCCTGTTCTTATGTATGCTGCAGCCCGTAATCTGATACTGCAGAGCGGCAAGGCAGTGGAGATACTGGTAGGATTCGCTCCCAGACTGCACTACCTCTCAGAATGGTGGAAACAGCTTTTCGGAGAGAGCGAAGGGAAAGAGGGAAAAGGAATTTTTCCCGCATCGGTTGACTTCACCACTGATCTTCATTCTCTTGGGCAATATATCCAGGATGGCCAGCGGATCCTGTTTGAAACGATCATCTCAGTAAAAAATCCACGGAAGAAACTGACCATACCATTTGAAAAAGATGATTACGACCAGCTTAACTACCTTGCCGGAAAAAGGCTTTCGGAAGTGAATCATAATGCTGAAACAGGAACGGTACTTGCTCATAATGATGGGAATGTGCCGGTAATTACACTTAATGTACCTGAACTTGATGAGTATTACATCGGCCAGCTGATCTATTTCTTTGAGCTCGCCTGTGCAATAAGCGGGTATATCCTGGATGTTAATCCTTTCGATCAGCCGGGAGTTGAAGCATATAAAAAGAATATGTTTGCCCTGCTTAACAAACCGGGATATGAGGAAGCCGGGAAGAAACTGAAAGAAAGATTAAAATAAAGATTTATAAATATTTTTAGAATCTTATGAAGATAGAGCTAAGGAAAGATTATATGTGGTCACTTGTTGTGCCGACCAGCATGGGCGTTCGTATCACTCCTGCAAACGGACAGCCCGTACATTGCAGCGATACATTTCATATGCATGTTACCAGCGCCGAGACGAATGTGGCCACTATATCATCATATCTCGGTCTTCCTGTAAAAGTTCTGACAACTTTTGTCAAAGACAGTCCGATAGCAAGACTTATTAAGGATAACCTTGCGGGCAGACATATGGTTTATGAGGGTATTGAGGTTGAACAGGGCGGCCCGTGGGGTTATCGTCACCAGTTCAATATTGCTGACAGTGGTTATGGATCACGAGGTCCCAGGGTTCAGAATGACCGTGCCGGAGAAGTGGGCAGAACATTGAATGTCAAGGATTTCGATCTGCAAAGGATATTCGGGAAGGAAGGTGTTCAGATCCTTCATCTGTCAGGATTAATTGGTTCCCTGTCGTCAGAAACCAGCAATTTCTGCCTCGAACTGGCACGGGCAGCAATAAAATACGGAACCCGCATCTCCTTTGATCTTAATTACCGTGCGACCTTCTGGAAAAATCGCGAAAAAGAGCTCGCAGCTGTTTTTAAGGAAATTGCAGGCATAGCTGACATTCTTGTCGGCAATGAAGAAGATTTTCAGCTCTGTCTTGGCATCCAGGGACCTGAAGAAGGAGGAAAAGATCTTGGTTCAAAGATTGACAGTTTCAAGGAGATGATTAGCAGGGTAAGAAAAGCATTTCCCAACGCTTCTGTTTTTGCCACCACACTGCGCCAGGTCATAAGCGTCAATGAGCATCTCTGGGGGGCTATCATGCTTGAAGGGGAAAACTGGCATGTTGTTGAACCTCGGGAAATTCATGTACTCGACCGTATAGGCGGCGGCGATGGATTTGTCGGTGGATTGCTTTATGCCATTCTGAAAGGATGGAGCCCTGATAAATGGATCCAGTTCGGTTGGGCCACAGGTGCCCTGGCAACAACCGTGACAACAGATTATGGCCAGCCTGCGGACGAAGAACAGGTATGGAGCATCTGGAAAGGAAATGCACGCGTTCGCCGTTGATATACTTTAATTACCTTAAAACCAAATAAATAAAACTAAAAATGAAAAGACTTACATTTTATTTCATGGCAGTTGCTGTAATTGTATGCCTGATGATGACCGGCTGCAAAAAATGGAGCGAAACCGGTACCGGATCTATCAGGACCGTTATTAATAAAGAGGGCCAGACATTGGGTTATGATACCACATCGGGTGTCAGATTGTTAACAAATAAGGGCTTTGCATTTAAGGACCTTAACAAGAATAAAGAACTTGATAAATATGAAGACTGGCGGCAGAGTGTAGATGAAAGGGCAAAGGACCTTGCTTCAAAAATGACCATTGAACAGATTGCCGGACTTATGCTTTACAGTGCTCATCAGTCAATTCCCTCAGGACCAGGACGTTTCCCCTTTGGTGGAGCTACCTATGGTGGAAAATCCTTTAAAGAAAGTGGTGCAAAAGAGTCGGATCTCACTGATCAGCAGATTAAGTTCCTGACCGATGATAACCTGCGGCATGTGCTTGTAACATCGGTTGCAAGTCCGGAAGTGGCTGCAATCTGGAATAATAATGTTCAGGCTTTGTGTGAAGGTATTGGCCTGGGTATTCCTGCCAATAACAGCTCTGATCCAAGACATCAGGCTATGTCAACTGCAGAATATAATGTTGGTTCAGCCGGACAGATCTCTATGTGGCCAGGTTCACTGGGAATGGCTGCCACCTTTGATCCCGCCCTGGTTAAACAGTTCGGGCATATTGCCGCACAGGAATACAGGGCACTCGGGATCGCTACAGCTTTATCACCGCAGATTGACCTGGCTACCGAGCCCCGCTGGGCCAGGGTCAGCGGTACATTCGGCGAGAGCCCTCAGCTTACTGCAGATATGGCACGCGCTTATGTTGACGGTTTCCAGACTTCAACCGGTGAAAAAGCCATTGCAGGCGGCTGGGGTTACAATAGTGTAAATGCAATGATAAAACACTGGCCTGGCGGAGGACCCGAAGAGGGAGGCCGTGATGCGCACTTTTCTTTTGGTAAATATGCTGTTTATCCCGGAAATAACCTTGCCGATCAACTTATACCTTTCACCGAAGGAGCCCTTAAGCTGGATGGTGAAACAAAAATGGCTTCCGCAGTAATGCCTTACTATACAATATCTTATGGTATAGATAATGTTAATAATGAAAATGTTGGCAATAGCTACAACAAATACCTTATTAATGATCTGTTGCGTGATAAATATAATTTTGATGGTGTCGTATGTACCGACTGGGGCGTGACAAATGATGAGACTGCCGTGGATGGATTCGGCACAACCTGCTGGGGTGCTGAAACATTATCAGTTGTTGAAAGACATTATAAAATAATAATGGCCGGTGTTGACCAGTTTGGAGGCAATAACGATGCAGGCCCGGTGGTTGAAGCCTACCAGATGGGAGTAAAAGAACACGGTGAGGAATTCATGCGTGCTCGTATGGAACAATCGGCCGTTCGCCTGCTGAAGAATATTTTCAGGGTGGGGCTCTTTGAAAATCCTTATCTCAATCCTGAAGAAACTACGACCATTGCAGGAAACACAGAATTTATGAAAGCTGGTTTTGATGCACAGCTGAAATCGATTGTTATGCTGAAGAACAAAGATAAAGTTCTGCCAGTGCAAAAGAATAAAACAGTTTATATTCCTAAGAGGATCATGCCTGCCAGAAGGAATTTCTTCGGTATGGGGATTCCTGCATCTGTTTCATATCCTATCAATATTGAGATAGTAAAGAAATATTTCAACGTAACAGAAAATCCTGCTGAAGCTGATTTTGCGCTTGTTGTAATTAGCAGTCCCGATGGCGGCAGCGGATATAACAGCGCTGATGTTATTGAAGGCGGTACAGGCTATGTCCCCATCAGTCTGCAATACGGCAAGTATAAAGCTGTTGATGCTCGTGATCCGAGCATTGCAGGAGGTGATCCCCTGGAGACATTTATAAATCGTACTTACAGGGGGCAAAAAGTCACAACTTTCAATGCAGGTGATCTGAACATGGTTCTTGATGCCAAAAAAGCTATGAAGGATAAGCCAGTGATCGTGTCAATAAACATGTCAAAGCCGATGGTGTTCAGTGAATTTGAAAAAGATGCAAACGCTATACTGGCCACCTTTGAAGTACAGGATCAGGCTATTCTTGATATTATCACAGGAGCAGCTGAACCATCCGGGCTCTTACCCATGCAGATGCCGGCTGATATGAAAACTGTTGAGCTGCAAAAAGAAGATGTACCTTTTGACATGACATGCCATGCTGATTCGGAAGGAAATGTTTATGACTTTGGTTTCGGGATGAACTGGAACGGAGTCATTAAAGATGCACGAACAGAGAAGTACGGGAAGAAATAATTTACCTCATCTCACTTCTCTTCTGGACTTTTAAACCCATCCCCTATCCCCTTCCCTTAATCAATAAGGGAAGGGGAACTATCTCATTTAGAATATAATACACCCTTCCCCTTAAAATTAAGGTGAGGGGTTGGGGGTAGGGTTAAGTTATTGCAGAGAAGGGGGAAGAGGGATGAGGTTATTTCTTTTTCCCTATCAGTTTATGCTTTTTGATAAAATCATCAAGAACCTGTGACAGGTTTGGATCACCTATTTCCTGAAGATCATAGTAGACTCTGGTACTAGGCTTTTTTATATTGATTATTCTGTTAAGATCAATAGGAGTTGCAATTATGACACTGTCGCATTTTGTTCTGTTGATAGTACTCTCCAGGTCGTGTAATTGCTGCTTTCCATAACCCATTGCAGGAAGAAGTGTTCCGATGTTCGGATATATCCTGAACGTTTCAGCAAGTCTTCCGACAATATACGGTCTTGGATCAACAAGCTCAGCTGCTCCGAATTTACGGGCGGCAATGATACCAGCGCCAAGTTTCATTTCACCGTGAGTTAGCGTCGGTCCGTCTTCAACAACAAGTACCTTTTTCCCTTTTATCACGGAGGGATTATCAACCTTAATGGGTGATGCACCATCAATAACAACAGCTTTCGGATTTACTTTTGTGATACTCTCTCGTACTATCTGAACACCTTCGGGAGAACTAGTATCTATTTTGTTAATTATCACAACATCAGCTAAACGCAAAGTCACTTCTCCGGGATAATATTTTAATTCGTGTCCTGCCCTGTGAGGATCGGTTACAGTGATCATAAGATCAGGTTTATAAAAAGGAAAATCATTATTACCTCCGTCCCATACAATTACATCGCAACCGGAAGGATCTTTTTCAGCTTTACGGATAATTGCCTCATAATCGACACCTGCATAAATGACATTTCCTCTGACCACATGTGGTTCATATTCTTCCATCTCTTCAACCGTGCACTTGTGTTTTTCAAGGTCTTTAACAGCAGCAAACCTTTGTACTTTCTGAGCAGCAAGATTTCCATAGGGCATTGGATGACGCACTGCAACGACTTTTAATCCCTTAGCCATAAGAATCTCAATGACCCTTCTTGATGTCTGGCTTTTTCCGCAACCTGTCCTGACTGCTCCTATTGCAATAAGGGGCTTTGTACTTTTAACCATTGTATCAGCCGGTCCCAGCAAAACAAAATTTGCACCTGCTGCATTTACAATAGCGCTCACCGACATCACTTTCTGATAGGTTAAATCGCTGTATGAAAAAATACAATCATCAACCTTATATTTCCTGATAAGTTCAGGAAGATTCTCTTCTGCATAGATCGGGATTCCCCCGGGATACAATTTACCAGCAAGCTCATTTGGATATTTCCTGTCGTCGATATCAGGAATCTGTGCTGCAGTAAATGCTACAACATTATAACTTTCATTATCCCTGAAGCAAGTGTTGAAATTATGAAAATCCCTGCCTGCTGCACCAATTATGATGATATTCTTTTTAATCATAAATCCTCCGTAATTATTTTAGAAAATTTTTTTAAGTGATAGACGTTTCATTTTAGAATGAAACAACAAATGTATAATTTGCATACCGGAATTCCGAGCTTTTCAAGGGATTTTTTTATATGCCGTTTTTATGATTTAACGTTCTGTATTTCAATCTGTTAGTCCTAACAATGTTATTACTGAAAAACATGTTAAAGAAAATGTTTTTATTTCATTAGTGATATGATAAATTCTTTGTACTATTATATCACCATATGAACGTGCTCGCCCACATATACTTATCAGGTGATTCTGAAAAAATAATCATCGGGAATTACATTGGAGATTATGTCAAAGGGCGCGACTATTTAAATTATCCTGAACCGATCCGTAAAGGAATAATACTCCATCGTCATATTGACGGATTCACTGACCGTCATCCTGTAGTACATCGCAGTAAGATATTCTTCTCAAGAAAATATCACAGGTATTCAGGGGTTATTACAGATATAATTTACGATCATTTCCTGACAAAGGAATGGAATTTTTTTTCCAGAAGGCCTCTGGAAAGTGTTACTTATAATTTTTACAGGGCGCTTGTGAACAATTATGATATACTGCCGGTAGAAGTCAGAAATATGATGCCATTCTTTATCATTAACAACTGGATTGAATCATATCAGACCACGAATGGCATAAAACATGTTCTGAGGACACTTAGTAAACGGACCACATTGCCCAATGAAACAAGATTTGCAATCCGCGCCCTCAAGAAAAATTATTATTCACTCCAGGATGACTTCATGGAGTTTTTTCCCCAGCTTATTGAATATGTGGAAAAAGATTTCGGTATAGAGATCTCCCACAGGATTACAATTCCATTCTGATCATATAAGATATTCTGCACGGCTGGCATCAAGCCTCAGGAAAATAAACAGCAATATAGTAAATCCCCAGAGGGAGCTTCCTCCATAGCTTAAAAAAGGCAAGGGGATGCCTATAACGGGGATAAGGCCTTCAGCCATTCCGATATTTATAAAAAAATGCGTGAACAGAATTGCCAGAACACCATAACCATAAATCCTTGAAAACACTGATCGCTGACGCTCAGCAAGCATAACAAGCCTGAGCAGAAGAAAAATATATAATCCGATCACGGTCACTGATCCGAGGAAACCCCACTCTTCTCCAATAGTGCAGAAAATAAAATCGGTGCTCTGTGCAGGAACAAATTTGAATTTCGTTTGTGTACCCTGAAGATAACCTTTTCCTGTCAGCCCTCCGGATCCAATCGATATCAGCGATTGATTCACACTATATCCTGTACCATGCGGATCCGACTTGAAGCCAAGCATAATTTCAATCCTTTCCTTCTGATGAGGCTTAAGCAGGTGGCTGTAAGCGTAGTCCACTGAATCTACATATAAAATGCTCCCCAGAAGAAAAAGATAAATAACCAGTACGGATATGGATTTTCGTTGATATATATGGTATGCAAATGCAATCCCCGACAAAATAAGGGAAATCAATATTATCAGTTTATTGCCAATTGAATTAATTACAAAATGATTAAGTGCATATAATGACCCTGCAACGATTATGAATATCACAAGACCCGTCAGACACAGCTTTAGTTTTCTCGTTGCAAACCATGCTAGAAGAAAAGCCAGAATCACAAGGGCAATCTCAATGTAAACATCATTCAAAAGAAGAGTGAGGAAAAAAAGTATAAGCATCAGCAACCCTGACACGAAAATGAAGGGGCTCATCCCCTCCCTGAAGAGAACAATAAATAAAGAAAAGAATACAATCGTGGAACCCAAATCAGGCTGTAATGCTGTAAGGAGTGCCGGCAAAAGAATTATAGCCATGGATGGGATTATTACCTTTAACTTAGTCAGTTCCTGCCGTCGTTTGCTCATAAAATCTGCAAGTACAAGTGCGGTCCCGAACTTGGCAAACTCAGAGGGCTGAAAGCCTAACTGGCCGAATTCAAACCATGACCTGGCACCGTTTATTTCCTTTCCTAAAACGAGTACCAGTACCAGCAGTAATATAAGTCCGCCATATATGAACCATGCAAAGAAGAAATAAAACCTTGTGTCGATAATTACAACGAATACAGCAAGCACAAGTGTTGCTATGATCCAGATGAACTGTTTCCCGTACCGCTGAGAAAGATCAAGGATTCCTTTATGCTCCTCATTATATACTGCTGCATAGATATTGAACCACCCCATTATGACCATCACGAGGAAAAGAAGGATCGTTATTTTATCGATCCCCTGCCAGATATTAATGCTCCGTTTCAATTTCAGGTAATTTGCTGATCAAGTCAAGTTCAAGTATCCTCTGCTCCTGCCATTTACTGGCTGGGGAGATCTCTCTTTTCAGATATTTTTCAATCATCAGGCTGGCCACGGGTGCAGCATAGGTTGCCCCGAATCCCGCATTTTCCACGTATACGGCTATTGCGATTTCAGGATTATCCCTTGGTGCAAAAGCAATAAAAACTGAATGATCTTCGCCGTGCGGGTTCTCTGCTGTTCCTGTTTTGCCGCAGACGATAATATCCTGTAAAGCTGCTATGCGGGCTGTTGCTCCCGCTCCTCCATTTACAGCAGCCTCCATTCCAAGTATGACTTTTTCAAAATTTATTGAATCAATACTAATATTATGCCTGGTAGTAAAAGCAGTATCGATTCTCCTGTCGCCACCAACAGATTTTACAATATGAGGAGTATAAAAATATCCCCTGTTTGCTATAGCGGCCGTCATATTGGCCATTTGCATCGGAGTTGTTCCTATCTCCCCCTGGCCAATAGCCATTGAGATGACTGTCAATGCTTTCCATGTGTTCTTACCATAATATCTGTCAAAATATGCTGACGAGGGTATTAATCCTGGAAGTTCATTCACAAATTCACTGCCCAGCTTTTTACCGAATCCGAATTCATCAAGATAGCTTTTCCATTTTTCATATGCCTCAGCAACAGAGGCATATTTGGGATTTTCAAGTATCCTCCTGTATGTCTGGCAGAAATAGGAATTGCATGAATTCATTATCGCTCCCTCAAGGTCGAGTGGAGATGAATGCGAATGGCAGGCAACAAAAAGATATCCATTCTCACAGCCGAATTTTGTTCCAGGATAAATAACCTTTTCCTGGAGTCCAATCAGTCCGTTCATGGGTTTAAAAGTTGATCCCGGAGGATATGAGGCCATAAATGCCCTGTTAAAAAAAGGCAGCAGTGTATCGGACTGCAGCCTGGCAAAATTTTCAGATCTTATTCGTCCTACCAGTAAACCCGGATCGTAACTGGGCGATGAAATGAGTGCAAGTATTTCTCCTGTTCCGGGTTGAATGGCAACAATGCTCCCTGTTTTATGCTGCATAAGTTGTTCACCGTATTCCTGGAGATCAAGATCAATTGCTGAAGTAATATCCGTACCCTGAACAGCCAGTGTATCCATGCTTCCGTCAGCATATGATCCTTTAATCCGGCTGTAAACATCCACCATATAGATCTTTACGCCACGAGTACCTCTCAGTTTCTTTTCATAGGCTTCCTCAATGCCAAGCTTCCCTATATAATCACCGGGTTTATAGTACGGATTCTGTTTAATCAGGGTTTCATCCACCTCGCTTACATATCCCAGCAGATGGGCAGCCACAGGTCTTGAGTATTTCCTGAGCGTTCGTGGCTGAACATAGAACCCGGGGTATGTGAACATCTTTTCCTGGAACTTTGCATAGGTTTCGGCAGATATCTGCTTCAGGAATACTGACGGTGCTCTGCGGGAATAACTGACGGCTGCCTTCATCCTTTCCTTCAGAATGTCTTTTGTTATTCCCAGCTCACTACAAAAAAGCGAGGTATCCATTTTCCCCGTCTGAGCCGGAATGACCATCAGATCATAGGCAGCCTGGTTAAAAACGATAAGCTGACCGTTCCTGTCATAGATCAGTCCACGTGCCGGATATTGAGTAACATATCTGAGAACATTATTATCAGCTGACATTCTGTATGTATCCTCAACGACCTGAATTACAAACAATTTGATAATCAGTAACAAGGATGCCACAATAACAAGACCGATTATGACATATTTCCTGTTGATGTAAATATCCTTCATAAACCGTCATTTATTTCCCTCTCCTCGCATATTCCAGAAGAAGAATAAAGGTTATCGAGAAAATTGAACTTAATATCACCCTGAGGAGTGTCCGGAAGAAATCTGTAAACCGGAATACTTCAAGATAAAACAGCAAAGAATGATGTACAAGCACAATGATCAATGTATAGATAAGGAACCATTTGAAGCCGTAAATGATCATTGAGGGATCCGAGCCGGGTTCATAACCGTCCCTTGGCGACATCAATCTCAGAACATAAGGGCGGACAAATCCAGCAAGAACGGTTGCTGAAGTATGCATCCCCGGAGAGCCGCAAAAGAAATCGATTATAAGTCCGGTAAAAAATGAAATGATAAGAAGGAGCCACGATGATATTTCAACCGGAAGAAGCAGAATGAACATGATGTAGACATAGGGATTGATATAGCCACTGAACTCAATATTATTGAACAACAGAACCTGGAGAAGGATCAGCAAAACAAAGATCAGGCTAAATCTCAAAATCGAGTTGATCATTGAAATGAATTTTCAAGTTCAATTTGTTCTGTTTTCATCAGGTTCCCGATCACATTTACAAAATGAAGCCTCCTGAAGTCTGTTCCCAGGGCTACGTCAATCATGTAAAAATCTCCTCCCGGCTTTTCAAAATTGCTTACAGTACCTACTATAATTCCTTCGGGGAATACTGCGGAAAAACCTGTCGTTTCAATTGTATCACCTATACTGACAGATACATGCTGGGGTATTTCGCTAAGAACTGCATGCCTACAATCACGTCCGTTCCAGCTCAATGATCCGAAATAACCGTTGGATCTTATCCGTGTGCTTAGTCTGAAATCAAGGTTAAGAAGCGACATTACGACCGAATAATTATCGGAACATCCGACAATTACTCCGGCAACGCCTTCACCGGAAGTAACTGCCATATCAACTGATAAACCCTGTTTTTCACCTTTATTGATAGTGAAAAAGTTTTTCTGCCGGCTAACTGAATTATCAATAACCTTAGCTGTGGAAAACCGGTACTGTTGTTGATATACGGAGTCGGAAACTGAAAAAAAAAGCTGATCTTCCTTCTTTGTCAGTTTTTCGAGAGTGTTTTTCAGAAGGACATTTTCCGATGCAAGTTCCTGGTTTATTTCCCGGAGACTGAAATATGATCTGGCATTGCTTATTCTTTGCTCGATGCCGCGGGTGATACCTCGTACACCTTTAACGATCCGCGTATTATGATAATTATTGTCTGTGCTGAGCAAATAAAATGCTATTCCTTCAAGTATAAGAAAGATGATAAGGTTATTATACTTCGCAAGAAAGTTAAGCAGATTTCTCATTCACCTCAGCAGATTATCTCATAAGGAACGGAAATTTATCAACGTTCTTAAGTGCCACACCTGTACCACGGGCAACAGCATGCAACGGATCTTCAACCACATTGAACTTGATGTTGATCTTATCTGAAAATCTTTTATCGAGTCCTCTCAGCAATGCTCCGCCACCGACCATATAAATTCCCTTATCCACCACATCAGCGTACAGTTCCGGCGGGGTTTGCTCAAGAACATTCAGAAGAGCAGCTTCCACTTTTGACAGGGATTTATCGAGACAGTATGCAATTTCCTGGTACGAGATGGGTATTTCAATTGGCAGGGCGGTCATAATGTTAGGTCCTCTCACAATATAATCGGCTGGCGGGTTATCGATATCAGGCAGGGCAGCTCCGACACCAATTTTAATATCCTCTGCTGTTCTTTCACCTATCTTGATATTATGCTGATGCCTCATATAAGCCTGAATATCGGTTGTAAATCCATCACCTGCGATTCTGATTGACTTGTTGCAAACTATCCCTCCAAGAGCAATAACTGCTATTTCGGTTGTGCCGCCACCGATATCGATCACCATAAAACCCTCAGGAGCTTCAACATCAAGTCCGATCCCGATAGCTGCGGCCATCGGTTCATATATCATGTAGACATCCCTCCCGCCTGCATGTTCTGAAGAGTCACGTACAGCACGTATTTCAACTTCCGTACTTCCTGACGGGATACACACAACCATTTTTAAGGATGGTGAAAACAAACGGGGGCCCTTGTTTATCATTTTGATCATACCCCTGATCATCAGTTCGGCAGCATTGAAATCAGCTATCACTCCATCCTTCATTGGCCTGACAGTCTTTATATTTTCATGTGTCTTCCCGTGCATCTGCCTCGCTGCCTCCCCTATTGCTATCATCTTCCCTGTGTTCTTATCTATCGCGACTATAGAAGGTTCATCAACAACAATTTTGTCATTATGAATTATTATAGTATTCGCCGTCCCGAGATCAATAGCAATCTCCTGAGTCAAAAATGAAAAAAGTCCCATCTAATGAGAATATTAATTTAAAGTTAGTGTTTAAAATGTCTTATTCCTGTAAATACCATTGCAATCCCGTTGGATGAACAATAATCAATTGATTCCTTGTCACGCACCGATCCTCCCGGCTGAATGACAGCTGTAATTCCGGCTTTATGAGCAATTTCAACACAATCGCCAAAAGGGAAAAATGCATCTGAGGCCATTACCGATCCTTTAAGGTCGAATCCGAAAACCTTTGCCTTTTCAATTGCCTGTTTTAAAGCATCGACACGTGAGGTCTGTCCTACGCCGCTTGCACACAGCTGATCATCTTTGGCAAGGACAATGGTATTCGATTTACTGTGCTTGACGATCTTATTTGCAAAGACTAGATCATTGAATTCAGCAGGCTCCGGGATCCTGGGTGTAACGGGTTTCATATCCTTAGCCGATTGAGTGCTGTTATCCCTTTCCTGCCATAAAACACCGTTAAGCAATGACCTGAAAGTATAAAGGTTTTTTTCCGGCTTATTACGTTTCAGGATTATCCTGTTTTTCTTCTGTTTAAGTATTCCAAGTGCGGATTCAGTATATTGGGGTGCAATGATTATTTCGAAAAAAATCTTATCTATTTCGACAGCAGATATTTCATCAATGGCTGTATTTGAAGCAATTACGCCGCCGAAGGCTGAAACAGGATCACATGCCAGTGCCGCTTTCCATGCCTCGGTGACGCTGCTCCTTGATGCTGCTCCGCATGCATTGTTATGCTTGATTATAACAATTGTTGTTTCAGTGAATTCATCAATCAGGTTCAGGGCAGATTCAATATCCAGGAGATTGTTGTATGAAATTTCTTTCCCATGGAGCTTATCAAAAATCCGGGTTGGATCGCCGAAAAATATACCTTTCTGATGAGGATTTTCTCCATACCTGAGAGGATAGGATGCATCGATGCTTTCCCTGAAAACCTGTATTCCGGCCTCTCTGTTGAAATACCTGAAGATTGCAGTATCGTAGTTTGATGAGGTTTTAAAAGCTTCGGCAGCATAGAATTTCCTTTCCTGAAGTGTCGTAACGCCTTTCTTCTCTTTAAGCAGCTTCAGGAGTCCCGGGTACTGCTCTCTTCCCGAAACAACCAGTACATCGTTGTAATTTTTTGCTGCAGCCCTGATCAGTGATATCCCGCCGATGTCGATCTTTTCAATTATTTCATCTTCATCACTTGTGTTTTCAACGGTCTGTTCAAACGGATAAAGATCAACAATTACCAGGTCAATTTCCGGGATCCTGTACTTTTCAACCTGCTTCATATCCTCGGCATTCCCCCTGCGTGCCAGTATGCCTCCGAATACCGATGGATGAAGTGTTTTGACCCTTCCTCCCAGGATGGAAGGATAGGTTGTAAGATCTTCAACTTTGTCAGCAGGAATGCCCAGTTCGTTTATGAAGCTGAAAGTGCCGCCTGTTGAACAGA
This sequence comes from uncultured Rikenellaceae bacterium, assembly GCA_964557905.1. Classification (GTDB taxonomy): domain Bacteria; phylum Bacteroidota; class Bacteroidia; order Bacteroidales; family VadinHA17; genus LD21. Next base: position 18,104 of record CAZLCF010000004.1, read on the forward strand.
TTTTCACATTTAAACTGTGCAGGGTTCTGACTATGTCGTCCAGTCCTTCCTTATAAAAAACGGAAATTAAAGCGCTCTTGATTAATTTGTTACTCATTATCTGATAATTATGATTGTCAGACCTTCTTCATTCGGGCGAATAAAAATATATATTTTTTTATTATCCTCAATAAATAACAGTGATGATTATCTGTAATTCTGCAATTAAGAATAATTTCACCATGAACATGTCTTTTTTCTTATATTTGAACCTCAAATAATTCTTAAGAGCAAGAAGATGTTTTTAAGGCTGTTTAAAGAAGGTTTTCTGTTTGCTGTTAACTCGTTTGTTATTAATAAGTTAAGAACATTCTTGTCGCTTTTTGGCATAACCATCGGAATATTTTCGATCATTTCGGTATTTACGGTTCTCGACTGGATGGAAAAAGCGATCCGTGATTCTATTGCGACCCTGGGGGATAATGTGATCTATGTTCAGAAATTCCCATGGTCATTCGATCCCAACCTTGAATATTGGAATATCATTAAATGGCCTGTGGTATCGATAAAGGACTATGAAGCTATAATGAAAAAATCGACAAAAGCGGAAGTTGCCTGTTTTTCAGTAGTTGAACCAGAATCTATGCGTTACAGAAAAATCCAGGCAGATAATGCATATATATGGGCAGCCACTCATGAATTTGAAGATCTTAGATCATTTGAAATAGAGAAAGGAAGATATTTCTCTCCGGAAGAATCATCCACAGGAAAGAATGTAGCAATAATAGGCTATGAGGTTGCTAACAGGTTCTTTGAAAATTCCAATCCTGTTGGCAAACAGATCATAGTTGCCGGTCATAAAACTAATGTTATTGGTGTATTTAAGAAGGAAGGCAAAGGAGGAATAAGCGACAGTGGCATGGATGAGATGACACTTGTACCGATTAATTTTGCCAGGATTTTCATCAATATGCGAAATCCTTTCCTCGGATCCAATTTAATGATCAAAGGCAAAGAAAATATCTCTGCGCAGGAGCTCAGTGAGGAAGTTACAATGATACTGAGAGCTGCACGGAAGCTTCATCCCGGAGAGAAATCCAATTTCTCAGTTAACCAGGCAAGCCTGCTTACACAGACTTTTGATGCCGTCTTTGCCGGGATAAATATCGGAGGCTGGATCATTGGAGGATTTGCAATACTTGTCGGCGGTTTCGGGATAGCCAATATCATGTTCGTTTCGGTCAGGGAAAGAACAAATATTATCGGTATTCAGAAAGCTCTCGGAGCCAAGCGATTCTTTATACTTCAGCAATTTCTCACTGAATCCGTCCTTCTTTCCATTGTGGGCGGATTGCTGGGTGTTTTCCTGATCTTTATTGCGACATTTGTTATAAACTACCTGTGGGAGCTGAATATGCATCTCACCCTGGCAAATACTTTACTGGCAATTGTAATTTCAGGAGTAATTGGGATCATTGCGGGTTATGCACCGGCCTATGCTGCTGCAAAAATGAATCCTGTTGATGCAATAGGTTACTCATTCGGATAGTATCTTGTTTTCATCAATCCAGTTGGTAAGCTCAACAAACCGGTCCACGGATAACTGCTCGGGTCTTAATCCGAAATCCTTATAATCTTCCTTCCTCAGGTTGAAAACAGCTTTTACAGAGTTTCTCAGCATTTTCCGCCTTTGGTTAAAACTTGCTTTAACCACCTTTAGAAACAGCGATTCATCACATTCAAGATTTGTTACCTGGTTTCTTATGAGCCTTATCACACCTGATTTTACTTTCGGTGGAGGTGAGAAAACATGTGCAGGTACTGTAAACAGATATTCCGTTTTATAGAAAGCCTGGAGGAGAACACTCAGAATCCCGTATGATTTTGATCCAGGTGAGGAGCATATCCGTTCAGCAACCTCCTTCTGCAGCATGCCGCATATCTCAACGATCTTGTTTCTGTGATTAAGTACCTTGAAGAGTATCTGGGATGATATATTATAAGGAAAATTTCCTATAATGCCCAATTTATCTGGGAAATACTCATCAATATTCATAACAAGAAAATCTCCTCTGATAATCTGTTTCAACCCGGGAAAGTTCTTTTTCAGGTAATAAACCGATTCATTATCTATTTCAATAACCCTGAAATCAGGAAATTGCCTTTCCATAAGGAATCCTGTCAGTATCCCTGTACCCGGGCCTATCTCAAGCACAGAGTCATATCCTGAACCAGTCAGAGTACTGGCTATTCTCGCGGCAATATCCCTGTCTTTCAGGAAGTGCTGCCCAAGATTTTTCTTAGGGTTAATCATTATTCAGATCTGAAGCAGTTCCCTTCCGAATTTTCTCCAGAATGGCAATCGCTGGGTTTCAAGGAACAGATTGAAGCGCTTGAGGACGTTATAATATAATGTAACAAAAAGGAAAATGGTCATTATCCAGATTGCGACAACATTAAAGGTCAGTGTTCCGATCTTAAGATTTCCCAGTTGCTTATAGGGGGCAAAAAAATGTGCCCGCCCGTGTTTTGAACCAGGCCGCATATAGATTGGATCGGCTTTCTGGATTAACCTGTTTTCGGTCTCAAATATCTTGCTTGTAGTTAGCCTGTTAAGCAGAATATCTGCCAGGCTTTCATTATAATCCCTCTCCCTTGACCTGAGAAACTGCTCACTGCCCATCCGGGTTGTTTTCAATGTGTACAAAGAATCACGCTGAAGTGAAATACTCCTGCTTTTTAATCTAAGGGCAATTTTCAGGCTGTCAAGAAAAATTTTTGCATCATCGCCGATGATTTCATTGAATTTTGAAAAATTCATACTGCCGAACCAGTTACCTGGTTTTATGCCCGAAATTTCAGAAAGTTCCGTGAAATGATAATTGATCTTTCTGAAATTGTTTTCTGAATATTCCCGGTAATCCGGATTTTTACCTGCAACGATGCATTCATTGACTTTTACCTTAAGAGTGGGTATCAGAAATGAAGTATACCAGTCATTCTGGCTGAGTTCCATGTCATATTTGAAGAACGGCTTTTCAAATTTATTGCTTTTGAACTGCTCCACGCTTATGGCTTCATAGGCCCATCTTGTGGCCATAATGTCTCCGATCACCGGAACATATATTTTCCTGCTTAACGACTTATGCAATTCATCAAATTTAATCATGGCTCCACCGAGCAGCAATTGCGGAACAAGGATCAGGGGTATCAGGATATAAATACTTACAGCGGTCCGCATACCGGCAGATATGTTCAAACCGACAAGGTTGCCGAAACAGGCGGTTGAAAAAAGAATCAGCCATTGCTGAAACAGCATTCCCCTGACTTCAAGAATTGCACTGGCAACGATAACAAAAGACAGAACCTGGACAGCAGACAGGGTAAAAAGAAAACTGATCTTCGATACAAGATAACTAAGCCTGCTCAGGTTAAGAAATTTCTCTCTTTCATTAATTTTCCTGTCCCGGAATATCTCTTCTGCGCTGACAGTAAGTCCGATAAAAAGGGCAACAATGATAGACATGAAAAGGAAAACAGGATAGTTTTTATTATTGGAAAACACATAGGTTCCGTTTTCACTGTACTTTGAGATATAGGCCAGGATCAAAGCCAGCAAAGGAGCCTCAAGCAGATTTATTGTCATGTATTGTGCGTCGGCAAACTTGCGGATTATATTGCGCCTGATAAAAGTTTTGATCTGGACCGATTTTGACGGAACTCTGAAGCTGCCCGGTGTAACCGGCAATTTTTCAGGCTGTTCGCCATTAACGGGCATCATTTTTTTCCTGTACTTTTCATACCATTCACCGGGGCTGACCTGTCTTTCTTTTCCGGGATAACCTGCATTATCAATTACCTTGACTTCAATAATATCAAGTATATTATCTGTCTTGATATTACCGCAGGAGGGGCATTCGCTTTCAGCGGCATTTGCCTGTGATGTCTCTGTTTTAAAATAGACCAGTGCTTCCACCGGATCACCATCGTAAATCATATAACCACCCTTGTCAAGAATCCAGAGCCTGTCAAACATCTTAAGGATATCTGAAGAGGGCTGGTGTATTATCGCAAATACGAGCTTTCCGATCAGTGACTGGTTTTTTATAAGGTTCATCACCATTTCCGAATCGAACGAGGATAATCCTGAAGTGGGTTCATCAATAAACAGTATCACGGGTTCCCGCATCAGTTCCAGTCCGATATTGAGCCTTTTCCTCTGGCCGCCGCTAACCTTCTTATTAAGAAGATCACCTACCTGCAGGTCTTTAATATCAAAAAGATCAAGGTCAGTCAGGACTTTTTCAACCGTGCTATTAAGTTGTTCCTCAGTATAATCGCCAAAGCACAACCGGGCATTGAAATAGAGATTCTGATAGACGGTCAGTTCCTCGATCAGCATGTCATCCTGCGGAACATACCCTATCAATCCTTTAATCTCCCCTGATTCGGAAACGATATCATGACCGTTTATATACAGGTTTCCTGTTGTCGGTTTAATTTTCCCGTGAAGCAGCTTCAGCATTGTTGTCTTACCAACACCGCTCCCTCCCATTATGCCGATCAGGTTACCCGATTCGACCCTGAAATTCATTTTCCTGACGCCATTGTCAGAGTTTTTGAACAGGTATTCAATATTATGACCTTCGAAAACTACTTTTTCAGGGAATTTTCTGGAAACAAACTTCTTGAAGATCTTTGAATAGTAAATGGGTTCGATACCCTGTCCTTTGATATTCACCCCCTGCTCAAGAAGATATGGCCGGCATGCTATTATATCCCTGCCTTTAATATAGAGGGCCATAGGACCGTCATATGTAAGCAGCAGAGTCCCCGCGCTTTCAACATAAAGAATAACGAGGTGCCCTCTGAAACCCTTTTTCCTTATATGACGCCACTTATCATAATTTTTGTATATACCGGCACCTGAATATTCCGGATTATCACTTTCAATAAGCAGAACACATTCGGGTGTGATTTCATCAAATGTTCTGCCGATCATGAAAGCAGAAGCATTGTCATATTCTTTTTTGGAAATATTGAAAGTTCTGGCAACAATTTCAATAATGGTTTGCTCCTGATCGGTGAGCATTTCGTCCTCGAAAGCGAACTCAATAAGCTGAAGAAATACTATCATTCTCTCCTCAAGGAACAGTCCCTTTTTTATCTGCCTGCAGATGTTAGTGATCTGGAATGATATCAGAGAATCTTCATCTGCCAGCTCAGCTTTGTCAACACTCTTTAATTCGTTGGAATAAAATTCAAGGTTGTTTTCAAACAGGGCATAATATTCTTCTTCAAGTTCCCTGTTCAGATATCTCCTGAGATAGCTGCGAAGGATCTTTTTGCCACGTGACGTTATACCAGCAGGATTAATTGTCGAAACAATGGCAAAAATATGTATCAACGCTAATAATACAGATTCCCTCATAAAAACATCAACTAAAAAAAAGACCGCAAAGTAACATGCTTTGCGGTCAAAAAATCAATATTTCATTATACTATCTGGCTTCTTACCTCTTCAATCGCCTTCGTGATATCCATGATGTTTTTTTCCGTAAGGCTTGTGCCTAATCCTTCATATACTTTCTTAATGGGATCAAGTTTTTTGATAAAATCACCCACAATGGGATCATTTACATAGGGTTTTGTAATTTCTATATAAAGTTCAAATGATTTTTTCTGATCAAGCAGGTTTCTAGATATACCTGCTACCTGGTATGCCGCTTCGGATACATGGGTGGTGATATACATTCCTTCCACCCAGGCGCCGCCAACTACCAGAAGAGCCAGAGGCTGTTGTTCATTATCCCTCAGATAGGCATAAGTGGCGTTAAATGCTTCTGACAGGATCTCTACAAGCTTGTCCCTGTAATCAAAATTCTGTTTTATTCTGTCATACAGCGTCGGATCATAAATCTGCGACATATTGAGTTCTGCGGCAAGACTTCTTATAGCATCCAGATAATTTATCACTTCCTGATGAATATTATATAATGTAGCATAGCTGAGATCAGCCCCAAATACTCCCATGTTAATTGCCCTGGCATTGCTGCTGAAATATTTTTTGGTATTTTCAACAGGATTGGAAATCCCGAATATATAACCAACTTCAAGGTCAGTAAGCATCTTTATCACTTCAGCTGATGTAGGCAAAGAATCAACATTCGTTTCCATTTGATCCTCAAGCGTTTGTACCTGCTCAAGTTCAACCTTTTTCTGCTCTTTATTTGCCTTGCTTTTGCATGAAGTGATGCATGTCAGGCTTATTAAAACCACCGGAAGCATGGATAATGCTATAATCCTTTTCATATAAATAATTTTAATTTATGACATTAATCAAAAACCGCCTATAAAAGTAATAAAAATATTAAATAAACCCCATATAATGCTTATAAATTGAATATTAAATTGATCCCAATCATTCTTTCGAGAGATATAAGATTATCCTGATTATGATAATGATCCAGTCATTTCATGTTTTCCCGATTGTCCCGGTTTTTGTTTATCTTTGACCCTCTGAATTTAAACCATTTCAGATGAGATGGAATTTTGATGAGGAAGTCAGAAGAGAGGGTACTGATTGCATAAAGTTTGACCTGAGAGAGGAAATATTCGGGAGAAAGGATGTTATTCCGATGTGGGTGGCAGACATGGATTTTAAAACTCCCGGATTCATTGTTGATAAACTTAAGAACCGCCTCAATCACGAGATTTTCGGATACTCTTTCCGTTCACCTGATTATTTTAATTCAATAATAAGCTGGTTTCAGACAAGGCATAACTGGCGGATTGAAAAAGAATGGATATGCTTTTGTCCCGGCATTGTTCCGGCGCTTAATGTCTGCACTCTGTCATTCACCCGCCCGGGTGATAAAATTATTGTTCAGCCGCCGGTCTATTTCCCGTTCTTTTCTGCAGTTGAAAGTCATGGCCGTAACCTTGTTTATAACCAGCTGGCAGAAAAAGACGGAAGATGGGAAATGGATCTTGATTCTCTGATTTCAGCTATTGATGGAGACACAAAAATGATCATTATTTCTAATCCGCATAATCCTGTAGGAAGAGTCTGGTCCGCTGAAGAACTTGCGAAACTTGCAGAAATATGCCTTAAAAATGAGATTTTAATATTGTCAGATGAAATTCATTGCGATCTTATCCTGCCCGGATTTTACCATACTGCAACAGCAACAATTTCTGAAAAAATCGCTGACATTACTGTGACATGCATTGCACCAAGCAAAACATTTAACCTTGCAGGACTGGCAACTGCATCAGTGATAATTTCCAATCCGGTTCTGCGTAAATATTTCAATAAAAGAATAGAAAACCTGCATATCGGTAATGGCAATATCTTTGGAACAATTGCCTCAATAGCAGCATATTATGAAGGTCAAGAATGGCTCAATGCTTTAATGAATTACATTGATCAGAATGTTGAGATTGTCCGGAAATATTGCAGGGAGCTTATTCCAGAAATAGTGCCTGTGCAACCTGAAGCAACATTTATGATATGGCTTGACTGCCGCAAATTCGGAACGACAGGAAAAGAGCTTCAGAGTTTTTTTGTGGAAAAGGCAGGCATAGGTTTGAATGAGGGTTCCACATTCGGTCCGGGCGGAGAAGGATTCATGAGAATGAATATTGGGACAACACACCAGACAGTCATAAAGTCAATGGAACAAATTGAAAAAGCCGTTGCTCTTATAAGATAATAAATTCGTTCCGTGTGAAGGAGAGACCAAAGGTCAAATTAATACTGGAGGATGGTTCCGTCTATAACGGCAGATCTTTCGGATCACCGGTTGCTGCCGCAGGAGAGGTGGTATTTAATACTGCCATGACCGGCTATCCTGAAAGTCTTACCGATCCGTCATACCGCGGACAGATCCTCTGTCTAACATACCCGCTTGTAGGCAATTACGGAGCACCGGGAAAAAGTGAAGAGAATGATCTCTACCGTTTTTATGAGTCATCATCGATTCATATATCCGGACTGATAGTATCTGATTATTCCTTTGAATACAGCCACTGGAATGCCTCAGAAAGTCTTGATGAATGGCTTTGCAGGAATAATATCCCGGGGATATTCGGAATAGATACGAGGGCGCTGACAAAAAGGATCCGCGAAAAGGGAGCAATGCCTGGTAAAATTGAACCTGAAGGAACGGAGATATCTTTTTATGATCCGAACAAAGTGAATCTCGTTGCAGAGGTAAGCACTCATAAGAAAATAATCTATGGCTCCGGAAAATACAGGATAATCCTGGTAGATTGTGGTGTCAAATATAACATTATCAGGAACTTACTGAAACGTGACACAACAATTATCAGGGTTCCATGGGATTATGATTATCATCAGGAAAAGTTCGATGGACTTTTCCTTTCAAATGGACCGGGTGATCCTAAAATGTGTACAGCCACCATAGGGAATATCAGCCGATCTTTTGAAAAAGGAATACCTGTATTCGGAATATGCCTTGGCAACCAGCTTATGGCGCTTGCTTCAGGCGCCGATACTTACAAGCTTAAATATGGACACAGAAGCCATAATCAACCCGTTATCAAGGTTGGGACCAATAAGGCTTACATCACATCGCAAAACCATGGATTTGCAGTTGATAATAAAACCCTGGGGAAAGACTGGGATCCGCTTTTTATCAATATCAACGATCGAACCAACGAGGGGATGAAACATAAGACTAAACCATTCTTCTCGACACAGTTTCATCCTGAGGCATCAGGAGGACCAACGGATACCGATTATCTGTTTGATGAATTTATTGAGAATATCAGGAGATCAAAGGATTGAGGACCCAATTTCAGGTTATATACGTTATCATTTTATTTACGAATTCTGTGGCATGTTTGACCTTAAAGCATTTCATTCTTCCATTGAATATTTTTGCTATTTCCTCGTTGCACAGATTTCCTATACTGCCTTCGTGAATGTAATCTGAAGTGGTTGTTTTTGAAAATGATGAGCTTTTCACCATTTCCGATACTGCTTTATAAGCATCCCTGAAAGGAATTCCTTCTTTGACAAGCCTGTTGACCTCTTCCGTGCTGAATATTGAATTATATAAAGGATTTTCCGTTATATTCTTCCTGATCCTGATATTCTTCAACATTAAAAGCATTATTTCAATAGACTCCTGTAAATCAGCAAATGCGTCGAATATCAATTGCTTAAGAAGCTGAAGGTCACGATTATATCCGGATGGCAGGTTTGAGGTCAACATGGCAATCTGACCCGGCAGAGTCTGAATTATGTTCGAACGCCCCCTGATAAGTTCAAATACATCGGGATTTCTTTTCTGCGGCATAATGCTTGATCCGGTAATATATTCATCCGGGAAATCAATGAACCGGAATTCAGAACTCATATACAGGCAAACATCCATGGAGAACCTTGACAGTGTCTGTGCCAGAGAGGCCAGTGCCGATGCTACTGCCAGTTCAACTTTACCCCTGCTCAGGCTTGCATAGGCTGAATTATAAAGAAGATCATCAAATTCAAGGAGCTCCGAGGTCAGTTTCCTGTTCAGCGGCAGGGTTGTACCAAAACCGGCAGCTGTTCCGAGCGGATTTCTGTTATTCAGGGTACGCGCTTCGCAAAGAAGGTGTAAATCATCAGCCAGACTTTCGGCATATGCTCCGAACCATAATCCAAACGACGATACCATAGCTGGCTGCATATGTGTATAGCCAGGAATAAGGACTTCCTTGTACTGCTCGCTCAGTGCCTGCAGCCTGATAAAAAGCTTTTCTGTCAGTACTGCAAGCTTGTCAATCTTCTCCCTTGTATAAAGCCTTATGTCAACAAGGACCTGGTCGTTTCTTGACCTCCCGGTATGGATCTTCTTACCGGTTGTCCCGAGTATTGAAGCCATCTCCTTTTCAATCTGAGAATGAATGTCTTCCATATCCTCTTCAATTACCAGGTTTCCTTCTTCATCCAATACAAAAAGTGAATGAAGAGCCTTCAGCATATCATTCTTTTCCTCATTGATGATAAGTCCGACATCATTTAACATTATTACATGAGCCATTGACCCGATTATATCCCACTTTGTGAGATGAAGATCGGTCTTCCTGTCTTTTCCTGCAGTGAATTCAATTATTGCAGGTTCCGGATTTATTCCTTTTTCCCAGAGCTTCATATTTCATTATTTTATTTGTTATTCATTTTTTCTTGCTTTCCTCAACTATAGCTCTGTGAGCCATAAGCCTGATAGCATTGATCTTAATAAAACCTTTACTGTCAGTCTGGTCAAATCCACCTTCAATATCCATACTTGACAGCTTTTTGTTGTACAATGAAGAGGGCGATTCGCGGCCTTCAATGATGACATTCCCCTTATAAAGGCAGAGATGAACACTCCCGTCAATAAGCTCCTGGCTCTTTTCAATTGCAGCCATCAGGAAATCCATTTCAGGACTGAACCAGAATCCGTTATAGATGATCTCTGCAAATTTAGGCGTAAGCATGTTAACCAGTCTCATAACCTCCCTGTCCATGGCAATTCCTTCAATATCCTTGTGTGCGATGTGCAGAACCGTTGCAGCAGGAGTTTCATATACGCCCCTTGATTTGATGCCTACAAATCTGTTTTCAACCATGTCAAGAAGGCCGATTCCATTCTTTCCGGCTATTTCGTTAAGGTAAACATACATTTCATAAGGATCCTCCTTTACAGTGCCATCATCCTTATTGATCAACTTTACAGGCAGTCCGTTCTTAAAATGAATAACGATCCGTGTTTCCTTATCAGGAGCATCCTGGGGCATTACCATCTTTTCAAGCATGCTTTTATTCAATGAGAACATAGGATCCTCCAGGACTCCGGCTTCATGGCTTATGTGCATCAGGTTGTCATCCTCGCTGTAAGGCTTGTCGACACTTGCCTTTACCGGTATTTTGTTTTCCCTGGCAAAATTAAGAAGATCTGTCCTGCCTTTGAAAGTGGCCAAAAATTCTCTGTCTTTCCATGGTGAAATAACTTTTATCCCTGGCATAAGTGCATAATAGCAGAGTTCAAATCTGACCTGGTCATTCCCCTTTCCTGTTGCACCATGGGCTACGGCATTTGACCCCTCCCGTCTGGCCACTTCAATCTGTTCTCTGGCTATAAGCGGCCTTGCAAGGGCTGTCCCCAGAAGATACCTGTCTTCATAGATAGCATTTGCCATTATTGCCTTGAGAACAAAGTTTTCAACGAATTCTCTCTTCAGGTCAGAAATTATCACTTTTGAAGCCCCAAGCATCAGGGCCTTTTTCCTGCATTCCTCAAAGTTCTCAGCCTGTCCCACATCTGCTACAAAAGCAATCACATCATAATTTTTATCGATCAGCCATTTGAGTATCACCGATGTATCCAGGCCTCCGCTGTACGCCAGAACCACTTTTTCTTTCATCATTTAAGATATTTAATTACCTGTTTTAATGTTTCATGCAATGCAAGCCTATTTCCTTTTAATTTTCCCATGCAGACCGGGAACTATCAGCTCAAGGCAATTGTGTATCTGCTGGCTCGTGATCCCGTCTCGCGGAATTACAAGTATTGTATCATCACCTGCAATTGTGCCTGCCACCTCATACCGCGAGGCGTTATCAATAATGAATGCTGTGCTGCTTGCACTTCCGGGGAGAGTTTTGATAATAAGAAGCCCCCTGGCCTCAACCAGATCCTTTATCACCGGCAAAACCTGCTGCTTCCCTGCTGCGACAGGTGTATTTTTTGCGATCTCCGGCAGGGAATAGATGTATCCGCCCCTGCCGTCAGATATCCTTCCGGCCCCAAGCTGTCTCAGGTCACGTGATAAAGTTGCCTGGGTACTGGCTATTCCTTTTCCTTTAAGCTTCTTGAGCAGCATGCCGTGTGATGATATATTTTCTGAAACAATTATCTTTTCAATTGCCAGCAACCGCTTTGTCTTTTGCATATTTATTCATATAATCTGCAAATATATTCATTTTTTTCATTTCCACGCGCCACGATAAAAAAATTGTGCTAATTTTGATCATCAAATTTCTCGGATGGATACTGATATAAAGACCGTAATTATCCTGGGTTCAGGAGCTCTTAAGATAGGTGAGGCAGGTGAGTTTGATTATTCAGGTTCCCAGGCTCTAAAAGCTCTGAGGGAGGAAGGTATCAGGACAATCCTCATAAATCCCAACATTGCTACGGTACAGACCTCTGAAGAACTTGCAGATAAAATCTATTTCCTCCCGGTAACTCCATATTTTGTTGAAAGTGTTATAAAAAAAGAGAGACCGGAAGGTATCCTGCTTTCTTTCGGAGGCCAGACAGCGCTGAATTGCG
>CAZLCF010000005.1:0-21661 GCA_964557905.1 uncultured Rikenellaceae bacterium
TCATTTCAATTTTCTGGGCAGTGGTTTTTGCTTCCGGGATCACAATATAAAGGATGAGATATATCAGGATCCCAAGACCTCCCATCATGGCAAGGACAAGGAAGATCACCCTTACGATCCACGGATCGATGTTCCAGTATGCGCCCATTCCGGCACAGACACCGCCAATAATACGGCGGTCAGGATCACGGTACATCCTGTGATAACCTGGTGTCGAAAATTTATCGCGGGCTGAGGGTCCTTCATTATCAGAAATATCCTCCGGCGTGCCCAGTACTGATATCGCATATCGAACATCATCCATAGTGATCACCTTTTTATAAGATGTAAGTCTTCCTCGAAAAAGTTCCGCCATTCTGGTTTCAATGTCAGAAAGTATTTCGGATGAACTCTCCTCTTCAGCGAAGTGAAGCTCAAGGTTCTTCAGATACCTTTTTAGTTCGGCATAAGCATCTTCATCAATATTGAATGAATAGCCCCCGAGATTAATGCTAACTGTTATTTTCATGGTTCTTTTAAATATTTACTACTATATGATATAAACAACATGACAATGCAAAGATATATATAAATATTAATACTATGCAATACATAGTAGTAAAAAAATCATAATATTTATTAACAATTTTGCTAAGATGCAGATAATGAGTAAGATATAAATGTAATTTTCTTTACTTTTTTCTCTTAAAAGCTTCTTTTTGAACTATTTTTCTCAAAAAACTCTCTCAAATCTATACCCCCTATCCCCCCTTTAAGGGCGTTTTCGCAAAGCGACAGGGGAATTCTGCATTAATTCAAGATTCCCTATATTTATGCAGCTATTTTCATAAACATGAAGAGATACAAATGGGGAATTCTTGCCCCCGGAAAGATGTCGGCCAAATTTACAAAAGGTCTCAAACTGTTAAAAAATGCCGAATTATACGCAGTAGGTTCACGCGACCTGGAGCGTGCAATTTTATTCGCATCGGATTACGGATTTAAAAAATACTATGGAAGCTATGAGGAACTGGCAGCTGATCCGGCGCTTGAAGTTGTTTACATAGCATCCCCCCATTCATGTCATCATGACCATACAATGTTATGCCTGCGAAACAGGAAACATGTGATTTGCGAAAAAGCATTTGCTATCAATACGAAAGAGGTAAAGGAGATGATCGGTGAGGCAAAAAAACAAAATGTCTTCCTGATGGAAGCATTATGGCCTCCTTTTCAGCCCTTTTATAAGAAAGCTAACGAAATCATTAAATCTGGTGTACTTGGGAAAATTGTTCATCTTGATGGTTATTTCTCCTTTATGCCGCCTTACGATCCGGATGACCGGAAATTTAGCATTGCCCTCGGAGGTGGCTCACTCCTTGATATAGGGATATACCCTGTTATTGACGCATTGACATTCCTGGGTGTTCCTTCAGAGGTAAAAGCCACCGCAATATTCGGTGATACAGGTTCAGAAGAATCACTGAGCGTGATATTCAGTTACAAGGATGACAGGATGGCTTCACTCTACAGCTCATTCAGAACAAATATTGGAATAGGGTGTGAGATCTATTGTGAAAAGGGAAACCTGATAGTGACCCGGGGCAGGGATATGAATCAAAAGGTAATTCTTGAATTACACGGTTCTGAAAAACAGGAATTCTTTTTCAGTCCCCCGGCATTGGGTTATCACTGGGAAGCAGAGGAAGTGATGCGGTGCCTTGACGAGGGAAGGACGGAAAGCCCGGTTGTTCCTCTTTCTTTCAGTCTTGATCTGATAAAAACACTTGACAGAATCAGAAAAGCTGCCGGAATCGTCTTCCCAGGCAGGGACTAACAGAAGGAAAGAATTGCACGATTGCACGACCGCACGACCCAATATGCCTGATAAATATCGTGATATTAAAACCGAAGGATCTTTTTACAGAAAAAAATTTTTCCTGAGCCTGATCATCCCGGGGATATTCGTATCCCTGATGTGGCTGGTTAAGATCATTGAGGTATTATTTGAAATTGATCTTTCGGGGTTTGGAATTTATCCGCTGTCAGTAAAAGGACTTCCGGGAATTATCTTTTCCCCGTTCATTCATGATTAGTTTAATCATCTTTTCAACAATTCATTACCCCTGTTGCTGCTTTCAATAGCCCTGTTTTATTTTTATTCGGAAGTAGCATTGAAAGTTTTTGCCTGGACTTATTTTCTGACAGGTATACTGGTATGGTTCGGAGGGAGGGAGGCATGGCACATTGGTGCCAGCGGACTTGTATACGGACTCGCCTCTTTTCTTTTTTTCAGCGGTATTATCCGCCGTTATTTCAGGCTGATAGCCTTATCCCTGCTGGTAGTCTTCCTGTATGGTGAAATGGTTTGGGGCATATTCCCGGGGATATATAAAAACGTATCCTGGGAATCACATATGCTTGGTTTTTTCTCAGGAATCATACTTGCGGTCTGGTATAGAAAGGAAGGTCCTCAGAAACCGGTTTATGATTGGATGGAAGAATCCTCCTTCCCTAAAGCTTCGGAGAACGAAGAAATTGATGAAGTTGAAATGATTGAAGAACAGAAAAATAATAAGAAAAAGACAGAGGAAAGTGAATAAATTGCATCATATTAGCGGTTATGAAAACCGGTGACAGGGAAAAACCAAATCCGGTCTCAATCGGATTTGATGCAAAACGTGCATTTTACAACTCAAGCGGTCTTGGTAATTACAGCCGTAACCTGTTATATTCTCTGGCAGAATATTACCCTGAGAACACATATTGCCTTTTTACACCTAAAATTAAAAGCAGGATTATTCTGGAAAATGAGGAAAAGTTCAGGTTGATAAAGCCTGAGGGAGCTGTTTTAAGATTAATCCATCCCTTATGGCGCAGAAAATACATGATAAATGACATTAAAAAACAAAGACTGGACATTTATCACGGACTGAGTCATGAATTGCCTGTCGATATTGAAAAAACCTGTGTAAAATCGATTGTCACCGTTCATGACCTGATTTTTATGAAATTCCCCCGATTTTACAGGTGGATTGATACAAAAATATATATACAGAAATTAATTCATGCATGCCGGGTTGCTGACAGGATAGTTGCAGTAAGCAAACAAACCCGGGATGATCTGGTAAGTTACCTCAATTTGTCTCCTGATAAAATATCTGTTATTTATCAGGGTTGCAGCCGGTATTTCCGGATGGATTACAGTAAAGATCAATTACACGAAATCAGGATAAAATATAATTTACCGGAAAGATATCTTTTATATGTCGGGACAGTTGAAGAACGGAAAAACCTGCTGGGAATAGTTAAGGCAATCCATATCTCAAATATTAACATTCCGCTTATTGTAATTGGTCGTACTGTAAACTCTTATTTTAATAGTGTTCTTAATTATATTAATGCTGCTAAAATTAAAAACATAATCTTTGCTGATATTGTTTTGAATGCTGAATTGCCTGCAGTTTACAGGAATGCCGAATGTTTAATTTATCCCTCTTTTTTCGAGGGATTTGGGATACCGATTGTGGAAGCTCTGGTTTCAGGTATTCCTGTGATTACAAGCAAGGGAGGATGTTTTGCTGAAGCAGGGGGCCCGGGAAGCATTTATGTGGATCCAGGTAATCCGGAAGAAATTGGAGAGGCTGTTTTGAAAGTTATTAATAGTAAGGAGCTCAGAAATAATATGATAACTGAAGGTATTAATTACGCAAGTAATTTTAAGGATGATGTTGTCGCGAATGCTTATATGAAAATGTATCGTTCGTTACTTTTGTGAATTGGTAACAAGTTATATGTAAATCTATTATGTATCAGGATAAACAAAAAGAGTACTTCAATAATCCGAGATTTGATATAATAGGATTTATACCCCAAAATGAAAACAATAAGATTTTAGAGCTTGGTGCGGGTAGTTGTGATACTTTAGTTGAAATAAAAAAATTGAAGCTGGCTGATGAAGTTGTAGGCATTGAGTTAATGAAATTAGCAGATTCTCAACAAGAAAATCCTGAAATTGACAAGCTGATTATTGGCGACATTGAAAACCTGGAGCTAAATCTCCCTTCAGAATATTTTGATGTGATCATTTGTGGTGATATACTTGAACATTTGATTGATCCATGGAATACACTGAGAAAACTGAGTAAGCATTTAAAACAGGATGGGATTATGATTATTAGTATTCCTAATTTCAGAGAATATCACATTGTGTATAAGATATTAATACTGGGCAATTTCAAATATTCCGATCATGGAATTTTAGACAAAACCCATCTGCGTTTTTTCTGCAAGAAGGATATTATTTCTCTTTTAACTTCAACGATGTTTACTCCGGTTTCAATTCATTCTATTTTTAATCTTGAAAAAAATCACAGGACAAGAAAAATAATTGATAAACTGACCTTTGGATTGATCAGAGATTTTTTGACTTCGCAATATATCATTGTTGCTAATAAAACCAGGGTAATTAATTAACCAATGTTACTATTAATAATAATTTCTAAGTAAATATGATTTCGTTGATTATATCTTTTTACAAACGTCTTGATTTTTTAGAATTAATATTTCAATCATTAGATAATCAATCATTTAAGAATTTTGAAGTAATTATAGCTGAAGATGATCATGATCCCCAGACTATTGAGTTTATTGATAGAGAACGTCCCGGGCATTCATACAACATTAAGCATGTATCGCATGAAGATATTGGTTTTAGAAAGACACGAATATTGAACAAAGCGATTATTGCTGCTGAAGGTGACCTTCTGGTTTTTATTGATGGTGACTGTATTCCTCAAAAACATTTTATGAAAGAATATAGTAAAGCAATAACAAGTAGCCTTTTTTGTTATGGGCGAAGAGTTTTTTGCAGCAAGAAACATACAGATCTTTTACTAAAATCGAAGTCCATAAATAAGATTAATATTCTTTTTACCTTTATTTATGGCGGGAAAAAATTAGGATCCGGATTTTATCTTCCGTTTAAAATAAATTTAAACAAGCAATACAGAAGAATTCTTGGATGCAACTGGGGTATTATGAAAAAAAATATCTTAGCAGTAAATGGATTCGATGAGGATTATAACCGTGCAGGTGTAGGAGAAGACTTTGATATTGACTGGAGGCTGAAAAAAATTGGTCTTAAGACCAGGTCAATGAAAGGGAAAGCTATTGTTTACCACATGTGTCATGAAGCCAGCTACGATTCTTCTGATACTGAATATGTTGAAAGATTGATGAAAGAAAAGAAAATAATCGGGAAAGCATATTGCATAAACGGGATAAATAAAAGCAGCATCTAACTAGAAATACTTGATATTAAAATGATTACCTGGAATCCCCAAAAAAGTCAGGACAAGAACCAAAAGTTCTCTGTTATTATACCAACCTGGAATAATTTGCCGTTTTTGAAAATCTGTATGGATGGTATTCAAAAAAACTCGTCATTCAGGCACCAGATCATAATTCATGTCAACGAAGGGACCGACGGAACATTAGATTGGGTTCGTGAGAATGGATTAGAACATACTCACAGCATTAACAATATAGGCGTGTGCTGGGCAGTAAATGCATGCAGGGCACTGGTCAAGACCGATTATATTGTATTTATGAATGATGATATGTATATGTTGCCAGGCTGGGATCTGGAGCTCTGGAATGAAATAGAACATCTGACCGATAAATTTTTCTTCCTCTCTTCAACTGTAATTCAACCAATACCTTCACCTCACTTGGGAGTTCTTGCTCCTTTCGACTATGGCAGTAACCCGGAAAACTTCAGGGAAAAGGATCTTCTCAGGGAGTTTAAATCTATAAAGGGAAAGGATTGGAGCGGGGCAACCTGGCCTCCGAATATTGTCCACAGGGATATATGGGATCTTATTGGAGGATACAGTATTGAATATTTCCCGGGTTTATACTCTGATCCTGATTTTTCAATGAAGCTTTACGAAGTTGATGTCCGGTTCTTTAAAGGTGTTAATGCAAGCCGGGCATACCATTTCGGCTCAAAATCGACTAAAAGAATTGCAATGAACAGTGGGAGTAAGCAATTCCTTAATAAATGGGGAATCACATCAGCATCATTTACCAGATTTATTCTGAAGAGAGGTAAAAATTTTCAGGGTGAAATTTCAGTCAGACCTCATAATATATTAATAAGGTTACTTCTCTGGAAAAGCTATCTTAAAAGAATTTTGTGGCTTATAAGCGGGACAGGAAAATTAAAAAAAATTCTTCCTGAGAAACGTTTAGTAAAATAAAAAAGAAATATATGTATGGATGGTTCAGCTTCAGAACCGGGTTGGAGCTTATTCTGAAAACGCGGGAGCCACAATCCAGGTATTCATGATTGCTGATAACCTCATAAAAGGGATTATCAACGGCCAAACAGGTTTGATCATTTTTTCATTTAATTAAATTAACAACAGAAAGAAATATATCTCCATATTTGAAACCGGCTTTTCAATGGATATTTAAAAAAGAATAAAACTGATAATTAAAAGAGACTCATATGAAAAAAACTGTAATACGTAATACATTAGTTATTTCCATTCTTATTTTTATTTCAGCGACAATATCAGGGCAGGATGAACAGAACCAGACGGATACTTTAAGAAAAAACGCAGTGAAGATTTTTCTTGACTGTGACGATTGTGATATGGACTATACCAGGCAAGAAATACCATACATTAATTATGTAAGGGATATTTATGATGCCCAGGTAGTGATTCTTGTATCTGAACAGGATGCCGGAAGCGGCGGAACAGAATATACTTATACTTTTAATGGACAGAATAATTTCAAAAATATGGATGACACTCTTAGTTATACCACCAGTCCCGACCAGACAAGCACAATTATACGGCAGAAACGGACAGATCTGCTGAAAATGGGTCTGATGAGATACGTCGCCAGAACACCCTTATTCAATGAAATTGAGATCCGGCATAATGAAGAGCTTGGATCGGAAGAAGTCATCGACAGATGGAATAATTGGGTATTTGAAATATCAACAGAACCTCAGTTTGAGTCGGAAGAAGCACAAAAAGCACTCGATTTAAGAAACTCTGTAAATATATCCAAGATCACACCTGATATAAAGGTTGAAATAGAAATTGACCATATACTTGAACAGGAGAAATTCATTGAGAATGCCAACTCCGACTCTGTCATTACATCCACATATTCAACAAGTTCAGCATCAATGAATAACCTGTTTGTGAAAAGTCTTGGGGATCACTGGTCAGCCGGATTAAAATGGGACTTAGGTTCATCAACACGCGAAAATTATAATTTTATAACCGAAGTGCTGCCGTCAATTGAATACGATATATTTCCTTATTCGGAAGCAACTCACAGGCAATTAAGGTTTTTGTACAGTGCCGGGTATCAATATAATAATTATATCGATTCAACCATTTACAATAAGGTAAGCGAGAATCTGTTTCAGCAGATGCTGGGCATAGCATTCCAGGTACAGAAGAAATGGGGATCGATAAACATATCGCTGATAGGATCAAATTATTTTCATGATCTTTCAAAAAACAGGATTGAACTTAGTTCATTTGTCAACATAAGGATCTTTAAGGGGTTGTCTCTGCAGATCTATGGAGGAGCGGCCCATATTAATGATCAGGTAAATCTTAAAAAAGGAGCTATCTCAGAGGCTGAGAGATTATTACAATTACGGGAGCTTGCAACAAAATACCGGGTTGAAGGAGGAATTGAAATAACATATACCTTCGGTTCAATTTATAATAATGTGGTCAATCCCAGATTCGGCAGCGGCGATGAAGAATTTCATTACTAGCAGCTAAGACACACAAAGCAAGAAAATGCACGAGCGGTTCAGGTTTAAAAACAAGGATGAGCTTTTTCTGAAAGCGAAGGAGCTTAACCTGACCCTGCCTTTTTCTGAGGATCTAAGCCCATTAACGGAATCAGCAATTGTGAATGGATTTTCTGTGGGTAACCGCATGGTTGTCCAACCCATGGAAGCACACGATTCTGAATATGATGGTTCTCCTTCTGATCTTACAAGAAGAAGATATATTCGTTTTGCTGAAGGCGGGAGCGGTATAATCTGGTTTGAAGCGGTTTCAGTTTCCTCAGACGGCAGGTCAAATCCAAGGCAGCTCTGGATGCAGAAAAAAAGCTCGGATAATTTTTCTTTTCTGAATGAAAATATAAGAAAATGTGCAAATAAAAAAGGATTTGATCCGATGCTGGTAATCCAAGTGACACATTCCGGGCGTTTTAGTAATCCTGAAGGAAAGCCCAAACCACAGGTTGCTACCTTAAATTCTGTTCTTGACAGAACCATACCATATATCCTTACGGATGACGACCTTAAAAAGATTCAGGATCAGTATATTATTACTTCCCGGTTAGCTGCCCGCTCAGGATTTAATACTATTGATATCAAAGCCTGTCACGGTTATCTTGTAGCTGAGCTTCTTGCAGCAAAAAACCGTCAGAAAAGCATATTCGGAGGTGAAGATCCGGATAAAAGATTCAGATTCATGCTTGAAACAATTGACAGGCTAAAGGATGAGGTTCCGGATGTCATTATCGCAACACGGTTGAATATTTCAGATTTATACAGGGGAGGTTTCGGTGTTGATGAATACGGACAACCTGATTTCACAGAGCCATTAAAGCTGGTTGAAGAATTACAGCGGCGCGGAATACACCTGATCAACATAAGCATGGGGAGTCCTTATTTTAATGCGCATGTGACAAGGCCATACGATAATCCCCTCCCTGGTCAGAAGGTTCCTGAAGAGCATCCTCTGGAAGGTGTTATGAGAATGATAAAAGGCACAACCCTTTTTCAGAATAAATTTCCGGAAATATTCTTTGTGGGTTCAGCATATTCATGGCTGAGGCAATATGCTCCTTATACAGGAGCTGCAGTTCTTAAAAGGGGGAATGCTGGCTTTATCGGATTTGGAAGAAATTCATTTGCATATCCTTCCATGCCTTCCGATATCATAAAGAAAGGTAAAGCGGATTCTTTTAAATTCTGTATTACATGCTCCGGCTGTACACGCCTGATCCGTAACTTCAGGCCAGGAGGGTGTGTCATTCGCGACAAGGAAATTTATGGAGCTGAACTGAAAAAACTGATTGCTGATGGACACTGAAATAAAGAATATCAGGAGTTTTAAGATAACCTGTTACAGGATCAACACCCTGATAATAGGAAGCGGAACAGCATCACTGAATGCAGCTGTTTCATTGCACTCGTTCGGGCAGAAAGACATCATTATTGCCACATCCAAATGGGGGGGAGGAACTTCTAATAATGCAGGTTCGGATAAACAAACCTACTATAAGCTTTCTCTCAGCGGAGAGAAAAGTGATTCTGTCATCGAAATGGCAGGGGACCTTTTTGACGGGAAATGCATGCATGGTGATATTGCTCTTTGCGAAGCACAGGGTTCAGTTCAGGCATTCATGAATCTAGTAAGATTGGGTGTCCCTTTTCCGCATGATAAATTTGGCGGATGGGCAAGTTACAAAACTGATCATGACCCGCGTTCAAGGGGCACTTCCGCAGGTCCCTATACCTCAAGAATAATGTTTGAGGTTATGGCCGGTGAAACAAAAAGGCGGAGAATTAAAATACTGGATCGTCATCAGGTCGTTGCTCTTCTGACAGACAGGAACAGATCAAAAGTCATTGGAGCGCTTGCTATAAACATGAAGGCCAAAGATCCATTAAACGGATTCGTTCTGTTCAATTGCATGAATGTAATTCTGGGAACCGGCGGTCCGGCAGGAATTTATGAAACGAGCGTTTATCCGGTTTCGCAGAGCGGATCCATAGGAATAGCATTCAAGGCTGGAGCCACCGGACAAAACCTGTCAGAATCACAATTCGGGATCGCTTCTGTTAAATTCAGATGGAACCTTTCCGGAAGCTATCAGCAGGCACTGCCCCGGTACATTTCAACAGATAAGAAAGGCTCGGACGCTAAAGAATTTTTGAATGATTTCTTCCCTGACATTACATCATTATTAAAAGCAATTTTTCTAAAAGGCTGGCAGTGGCCCTTCGATCCCCGGAAAATTGAAAACTATGGATCCTCCCTTATTGATCTGCTGGTATTCAGAGAGATAATGAAGAAAGGACGAAAAGTATATCTTGATTATTCCCGGAATCCTGAGTTTCTCAAAGGAGAACCTTTCTCAATTGAGGCTCTTGATAAAGAGGTACTTGATTTCCTGAACAAATCAGGTGCGTTAAAAAGTACTCCTCTGGAAAGGCTTATTGCATTAAATACTCCGGCATATTCAATTTATAAAGAGCATGGGATCGATCTTGCCAGGGAACCTCTTCAGGTTGCGGTTTGTGTTCAGCACAATAATGGCGGCCTCAAGGCAGGAATATGGTGGGAATCTGACCTGAAACATCTCTTCCCTGTAGGCGAGGTAAACGGCTCTCACGGAGTTTACAGGCCAGGCGGAGCAGCTTTAAATTCGGGACAGGTGGGGAGTTACAGGGCGGCGCAGTTTATATCTGCAAAATACAATCATCCCGTCCCCGGAACAGATGATCTGTTGAATGAAGCTAAAGAAAAGATAGAATCGGAGCTGGTAAATGCGGAAGGATGGCTGAATTCGGGAAGAACATCAAAAAACCGTCAGTACCTGAAAGAGATAAGGAAGAGAATGTCGGAAACCGGGGGAATAATAAGGAGCCTTCCTGAAGTGGCAGCAGCTTTTACTGAAGCTGAGGAAATGACAAAACTTCTTCCTGAAAAGACATCCGCTGATTCTGTGAAGGAACTGGCTGAAGCCTTCCTGCTGAATGACCACTGCCTGACCCATTACATTTATCTTGAAGCAATAAAAATATATCTGGAAAATGGCGGCAGAAGCAGGGGATCATATCTTGTGGCAGAAGATAAAAGCCGCATTTTCTCAGATATTCAGGTAAAAAACTGGAAGCCTGATCTGTGCCGGTACGACAGGGATATCGAAAAAGATATACTTGAGATCGGTTACAGGGATGGAAGAACAATAACAAAACTTGTGGAAGTCAGGGAGATACCCGTTCAGGATCTCTGGTTTGAAAAAGTCTGGAAGGTTTATCCTGCAGATAATTTCAATGAATGTTGACCATATCGCCCAAATTATTACCTTTACCGCCGGATTTTCTGTGAAACCTGGTAATAATCCTTTACGATGAATCATAAACCTGTAGCCGTAATTACAGGCGCCAGCAGAGGGATAGGCAGGTCAGTTGCAATTTCTCTTGCCTCTGAAGGTTTTGACATCGCAGCAATTGCCCGTTCAATAGACAGTGAAGGGATGGAAATACTTGGTCCTGAGGTTGAAAAGAAAGGAGCAGAGTTTTTCCCCATCGGCCTTGACATTTCCTGTACAGATTGTCAGAAAGAAGTCGTTTCAAATATCCTTGAAAGATATGGAAGGATAGATTTTCTGGTAAATAATGCAGGAGTGGCTCCGCTTCAGCGGAACGATCTTCTTGAAATGACAGAAGAGAGTTATAACCGGGTAATGAATATTAACCTGAAAGGACCTTTCTTCTTTGCACAGAAGATAGCGAAAGAGATGATCTGGCTTAAACAGCAGATATCTGATTATAAACCCATTATAGTATTCGTAACATCTGTTTCATCTACATTATCATCCACCAACAGGGCTGAATATTGTATTTCAAAAGCCGGGCTCAGCATGGCTTCAGCAGTATTTGCCGACAGGCTCTCCAAGGAAAATATTCGTGTCTATGAAGTCCGTCCCGGTATAATCCAGACCGACATGACCATTAAGGTTAAGGAGAAATATGATAAGCTTATCAGTGAAGGACGGGTACCTCAAAACCGCTGGGGAATTCCGGAGGATATAGGAAAAGCAGTCGCATCCATTGCTCGTGGCGACTGGGATTTTTCGACCGGGATGGTATTCGAGATCAGCGGTGGTCTCAATATCCACAAATTGTAATTAGTGCCAGAGAAATGGCACGGATTGCAAAGTCCGATACGGATCAGGTTCATTAGGTATCTCTTTTGGTAAAGTAGTAACATAAAATTTTTATTTTCTGGATAAGGTTTGGAAAAGTCACGAATCATAACAATCTTGTATTAGTTAAATACAATTTTGTATGAATAGTGACGATTCCATTAAAAATAACCGGCAAGGCCTTGTTTATAAGGATTTCATCATCCCTTTCATCCTTATAACAAGTCTTTTTTTCTTATGGGGATTTGCACACGGATGTCTCGATGTCCTCAACAAGCATTTTCAGGAATTACTGGATATGTCGAAAGCGAAATCGGCTTTTGTCCAGTTTGTATTTTATGGTGGTTATTTCTTTATGGCGATCCCGGCCGGTTTACTTATGCAGAAATACGGATATAAAAGAGGCATAATCTTTGGCTTGCTTCTTTTTGCCGGAGGCGCATTCCTGATGCTGCCTGCAACCCTGATCCAGACATTCGGCAGTTTCTTGTTATGTCTCTTTATCATTGCCTGCGGTCTTACCTGTCTCGAAACAGCCGCCAATCCTTATACAACGGTACTTGGTCCGCCGGAATACGGTGAAAGAAGGATCAACTTTTCCCAGTCGTTCAACGGACTGGGGTGGATTGCCGGACCCCTTGTGGGAGGGATGCTTATTTTTTCAAACGTAGGGAGTGTGAACAAATTTGCCTCAATAGCTCTTCCGTATCTGGTAATCGGAACACTTGTGCTTATTGTTGCTGTATTATTCTGGCGGGTAACTTTTCCGGAGATAAAAGAACAGTCCCGTTATGAAGAGAATGAGATATCATCGGGAGGAAGCCTTAAGGACCTGCTGAAATATCCTCATTTTGTTCTTGCTGTTATTGCCCAGTTTCTGTATGTTGCCGCCCAGACCGGTGTAAACAGCTTTTTCATCAATTATGTCACTGAAGAAATGCCGTCAATATCTAATCTTACTGCTTCAAGAATACTTGCATTCGGGGGAATGGGACTTTTCTGGCTTGGAAGATTTTCAGGAAGCACATTATTAATGAGGATAATACGTCCCAACAAGCTTCTGGCATCTTATGCATTGATTAATGTGGCAACCATGGCTCTGGTTGTAAGCGGACTGGGATGGATATCAGTAGCAGCCCTGTTTTCGACATATTTTTTCATGTCGGTAATGTTTCCAACGATTTTTGCCCTTGGCATCAAAGACCTGGGTCCTCTTACCAAGAAAGGTTCTTCCCTGCTGGTGATGTCAATTGTCGGAGGTGCAATCATCCCGATAATTATGGGGCGCATCGCCGATGTATCCACCATGGCGCTTGGATTCATTATCCCGCTTATATGTTTTGCCTTTATTTTTTATTATGGGGTAAATGGCTATAAGGTCAGAAAGATCAGGTAACCATAGAGCAATCCAATCATTATTGAACTGGTTCAACAAAACCGTGCGATAACAAACAATTGCAATTAAGTCTTGTATCCTAAACAGCTTTTATTTGTAGTTTTCAAGTAACTCCAGTATACACCCGATTTCTTTTGAGCCATCAATATAGCTGTAAGCACCACCATCCCATCCGCCTCGCTGAACTGTCGGCATGTTTAATAATGCGAAATCTTTTTCAATGTTATCAATATTCTTTACCTCAAAAGCCACATGATGAATCCCCTCCCCGTTTTTATCCAGGAATTCCTGCCATGTGCTTTCCCCTCCAAGGGGCTGGATCAATTCAATTTGCAGATTGTCCATCGCGAAAAAAGCCAGCTTTGCCTTTGCATCTGAAGGATTTCCCATATAAAGTGTTGGTCTTGAGAAATGACCTTCTGCGACGCTGACTTCAGGAGCTTTTACTCCCAGCATCTGAGCCCAGGCAATACGTGCCTTATCAATATCTTTTACTATAACAGCTACCTGGGTAATTCTTTTAGTAACAATTACCGGTTCTTTCTGGTCCTCCAGTATTGAATAAAAAGAAACGGAAATAAAACCAATTGCCAGTACGATGATAAGAATATTCTTTTTCATGGTTCTAAAGATTTTATTAATTATTTTCACTCAGTTCTTCTATCCGGGGAACCTGATTTTCAAGGATTCTGTTAATCAGGCTTTTAAGATCATTTATTTCTTTTTGCTGGTTCTCAATCTGTTTCTGCTGTTCTACTGTAATTTTTTCAAGCTCCAGAATATACAGAGTATTCTCCTCAACTTTCTCAAGAGTGATCATTGATAATCCCTGCAGGTTTACTGCTCCGGTCTTTTCTATCTCTGCTCTTGAAGGAACCCCGGGAAGATGACGTTTTTCACTTATGTACTGCTTCAGGTCAGTAAAATTCAGCATCTCATAATCAGGATTTTGGGCGGATTTCCCTTCAAAGTGCTTGTCAAATACATAATCCGGGACATTCATGTTCATAGTAGTATTATAACTGTATAAATCAGTCTTTCCCTTGGCAGCAATAAAAGCGTCTGCTTTTACATTACCGTTAACTTCAAGTACTTCTGAGGGAGCGGTCGTATTAATCCCAACTCTTGGAGTTGTGAAATTCCCGTAAATCAGAGTAGACCCTGAATTGTTGGCTATATATAATTTATCATCTCCGGATTCGTTGTATCCAGCTCGGTAACCAATAAATACATTGCCATTTCCGGTTGAACCTCCACCACCGGCACTGGTGCCTATATAAGTATTATTTGTTCCTGATGTATTGGAATAGCCGGCTCCATTTCCCACGTACGTATTTCTTGAACCACTAGAATTTAAATATCCAGACTGGCTCCCAAGAAAAGTGTTTCTTTCTGCCTGCCCAGTGACTGCACTGCCGGTACTCCATCCGCTTTCAGTCCCAAGCATGGTATTGTATTCCGACGTTGTTGACATTCCCGACAGTGTCCCCACAAAAGTGTTATTACTACCAATTACGTTGGACCGACCCGATTGCCATCCTATAAATGTGTTATATGACCCCTGGATCCCGCCGCCGCCAAGTGTATTATATCCTGCTTCATTCCCGATGAAGATATTTCCCCAGGTCATTTCACTTGTAAAACCTGCTTTTAAACCGATAAAAATATTTGTATGCCCGTCGGTGGTATTGGAACCTGCCGATTCACCAATAAAAATATTCTGTTGCCCGTTGGTTGCAAATTCCCCGGCTTTACTTCCGATATAGACATTTCCACCTTTGCTTTGGTGGACGCTTCCTGCTTTGTAACCAATGAATGTATTATCACTTCCTGTATTTGTCATACCGGACTGGTTGGAAGTTACCGCATGTGTCTCTTCCCAGAGCAACGTCCCTGTTTGTGAATTTGCATAAAGATCTATTGTGAGAGTCATGCCTTTACCAGCGATGATCTCATTTGATCCGTCACGGACAATTGCCTGGTAATTAAATCCCTGCGGGATCTGGCCTCCGGCAAGTAAAAAGTAAAAAGTAAAAAGGAGAGTAAGTGTTTTGTTTTCATATGGATAGGATTTATAATCTAAAAATGCTTTTAACACATGTAAGTTAAGATAAAAGAGGTTATAAATCAATTCTTTCTGATCGTTTAGGTGAAAGGATCAGGAAGAGAATGTTTATTTAAGAATGGAACGACAGTACAACCGAACAGAAAATCATATGCATAATTTTTCAGATCTTACTGATTTTTTTTCACAGGTATTCAATATGAATAACTGCAGGATAACTACAATTAAGAGTTGCAGACTATTTATTATGCAGCCGCCAAATATTATTAAACACTAATTCAGAATCAGTTATTCTGCAAAGATCTTTATAACTTTTTTCCTAATAATCGGCCATTTATTATCAGGAATTCTTGCCCCGATCATTTCGATGGCATTTCCGGCGAGTAGGGCACCCAGCACTCCGCATTTTTCCAGAGGCAGGTCATTGGCATAGCCATAAAGGAATCCTGAAGCATACAGGTCGCCTGCACCGGTAGTATCTTCACATAGGACGGGAAGAGCGCCGACCTTTAACAATTCTTCGCCACGTCTAATAAGCGAACCATCTTTACCTGCTTTAATGACCGCAATTTCCACCTGATCCGCAATACTGTTCAGAGCTTCGTTTGGTCCAAGGCCGGTAAAAGATCTTGCTTCTTCTTCATTAGCAAACAGGATATCAATATAGTTGGTGATAATATATTTAAAATCGTTAAGTTTCTCATTAACAACGTTATAGCTTGCAAGATCGAGAGCTATTTTCATATTATTGTCTCTGGCGATCCGGCATGCTCTCTCTACAAGTGATTTATCAATAATAAGATAGCCCTCCATGTAAAGGATCTGAAATGGTTTGAAATATTCCGGTTTAAGATCAGCTGCCGCAAGTTCAATTGCAGCCCCAAGATTGGTGGCAAATGTTCTTTCAGAATCGGTTGAAATAAGGGCTACGGCAGTTCCTGTAGCTGAAGCACGTCTGAACAGCATTGTATTCACACCGGCTTTTTTCATATCATTTTCAAAGAAATCACCTGTTTCGTCTTTTCCTACAGAACCTATAAAACCGGTTTTTGTTTCAAGCATAGCGAGGCCGTGAATTGTATTTGCAGCAGAACCTCCTGATGCAAAAGTCCTTTTAAAACCTGAAGTGTAATTTTTAACAAGACTTGATTTTTCACTATCGACAAGCGTCATACTGCCTTTAGGCAGTGAAAATTTTTCAAGGATCTGATCGTTATCAATAAGAGTCATTATGTCAACAAGGGCATTCCCGATGCCCAGGATATTCTTCATATTGAAAATTTTCGGTAAAGATATTGTTAAATTCACTAAAAGCCCTTATTTTTGGCACGCTAAATAGTTATGGCATTTTTGATAAAATTCCTCAGTAGCTCAGTTGGTTAGAGCAACGGACTGTTAATCCGTGGGTCGTAAGTTCGAGTCTTACCTGGGGAGCAAAGGGAGAGCCCCTTTTTCTTAATCCTCTGAAATCAGGAATTTCAGGGGGTTTATTTTTTAAATGACCGATTTTTATTTGGTTGGTGTTATAGTCTTTTCTAACTTTATTGCAGGGACAAGAAAATAAATGCAATTTCTGATCGGTTATGATGAAAAAAATAGTTTTCACAACATACATATTCTTAATCCAGAGTGTCTGTTCACACGGGCA
Organism: uncultured Rikenellaceae bacterium; assembly: GCA_964557905.1. GTDB lineage: Bacteria > Bacteroidota > Bacteroidia > Bacteroidales > VadinHA17 > LD21. The sequence continues at coordinate 17,083 of CAZLCF010000005.1, forward strand.
ATGGTATGTAAAAAAATATAATGTCACCGACATTGATTTTCTTTCAAGAGAACAGCTTGAAGGATCGCTGAAAACAACAAAAACTGATTTGCTGTATTCAGACGCTATAGCGGGGATAGTTTACCTGGGCAGGGTCGGGAGGATCAAATCAGTGATTAATGAGTATTATTCTTATGCCGGTTCATTAAAAATCTCACCGGCAATAATTGTTAACAGTCATAACCAATCATTTGAACCGGGATTTACATTGACTTATGATTTCGGAATATTCCCTATAATATAATGTATTATGAAAAAATCTGGCTTCCTGACATTAAGTGCTTTGTTTGTTTTCATAACAATTATTGTTTATCCTCAGCTAGTATTTGCGCAATCCGGCATACCCAAGCCTGAGGAACATTTCGGATTTATACCCGGCTCCGACTACATGCTTTTCAATTATGAACAGCTGATTGATTACCTGGTTAAGCTTGATAAGGTCTCACCTATGATCAAGCTTGTTGAGATCGGTCAAAGTCCGATGGGTAAAAAAATGTACATCGCTTTCGTATCGTCTGAAAAGAATATAAACAATCTTGACAAACTGCGTGAAATAAACAGGGAACTTGCCCTAAATCCAAACCTGTCAGAAACGAAACAGGCAGAATATGTAAAGGATGGCAAGGTATTTTTCCTGGCTACACTTTCAATGCATTCCACAGAAGTGGCACCATCTCAGGCCGCTCCCCTGATTGTCTATAAGCTTATTACCTCGGCTGATCCTCTGGTTAAGAAATACCTTAATGACGTGGTATATATGATGGTGCCCAATCATAATCCCGACGGGATGGATTTTGTGGTTGAGAACTACAATAAATATAAGGGTACGCAATATGAAGGGGCTTCATTGCCAAGGGTATACCATAAATATGTAGGGCATGACAACAATCGTGATTTTATTTCACTTACACAGGAAGACACCAGGGCAATTGCACGCATCTATAACCTCGACTGGTTTCCGCAGGTAATGATCGAAAAGCACCAGATGGGATCAACAGGCATTCGTTATTTTGTACCTCCTGCACATGATCCCATTGCAGTAAATGTGGACGCGGAATTATGGACCTGGACAGGTACATTCGGTACCAATATGCTGCGAGACCTGACCAATGCCGGGCTTTCAGGTGTAGGACAGAAAACCATTTATGATGATTACTGGCCGGGTTCAACCGAAACCTGCATCTGGAAGAATGTGATAGGCATGCTTACTGAAGCTGCCAGTGTACGTGAGGCATCACCTGTATATATTGAGCCCAATGAACTGCAGGCCGGCGGTAAAGGGCTCTCTGAATATGAGAAAAGCATCAACTTTCCCCTGCCCTGGCCTGGCGGCTGGTGGCACCTGGATGATATAGTAAAACTTGAAATGGAATCTACATTTTCCATCATCAAGACTGCTTCCTTGCTAAAGAATGATATCCTGAAATTCAGGAATGATATCTGCAAAAGGGAAGTGGAGAAAGGCAAAACACAACCTCCCTATTACTATGTTGTTCCGCAGCTGCAGGCTGATCAAAGCGAACTTATAAGCTTGGTTGAACTTATGAATGAACAGGGGATCAGCACTTTTCAGCTTTCAGAAGATTATACTCTCAGCGGGATCAACCTTAAAGCAGGTGATATTGTATATCCGCTGGCACAGCCATTCCGGGCATTTGTAAAAGAAGTGATGGAGAAGCAGGAATTCCCGGTAAGGCACTATACTCCGGAAGGGGAAGTGGTCCGTCCCTATGACGTTACAAGCTGGTCATTGCCCCTTCACAGAGGACTGATTTCACATGAAATAAAGATGCGCGATGATGTTTTCGAAGCTAAGCTAAAACCGCTGACAGGTGTGTATAATCCGCTGAAGGAATCATATAAGCTGCCTGCAATTTTCCCGGTCACGAGCAATGGCAGTTTCAAAGCTGCATTTATTGCATTGCAGAAAGAATTGAAAGTTAGCCGACTTACTCAACCAACAATTATAAATGGCAAAACTTACGGAAAAGGGAGTTTTGTCATTCAAGGCGATAATGAGAACTTGTTAAACAATATTGTGAAAGAATCGCGCACGGAACCCGGATTTGTCCAGGAGACTGGAAAACTGGCATTGTCGGCTGTCAGCATGCCACGGATAGCCCTTGTTGAGACATTCTTCAACGATATGGATGCCGGATGGACGCGTTATCTTTTCGATACCTATAAACTGCCATATACAATTCTTCATCCTGATGAATTTGAAAAAACTGATTTTACGGCAAATTTCGATATCGTTATCATTCCAAGCTCAGGCAAGACCTTGCTTATGAACGGCAAACCCGGAACTGAAGCCAGTCCATCAATGAGCAATTACCATCCTGACTACCAGAAGGGCATGGGTAAAAAAGGATTCGAAAAATTATTACTCTTTGTAAATGAGGGAGGGAAAGTCATTTCCTGGGGTCAGTCCACCGACCTGTTTACTGGCCTGCTTGAGATCACAAAGGGTGAAACCAAGGAAGAGTTCATGCTTCCCTTTACGAATGCGGGTGATCAGGCCCGAAGGGACGGATTAATAATTCCAGGCTCATTGGTACGTATGCAGATAAAACAGGATCATCCACTGAGCTGGGGCATGCCCTCTGAAGTTGGCGTATTCTATCGGGGCAATCCCCTTTTCAATACCAGTGTCCCCCGATTCGATATGGACCGCAGAGTGATAGGTGCATTCCCTGAAAGGGATATACTTATCAGCGGTTACTGTGAGAAGGAAGAAAAATTGTCTGACAAACCAGCAATGATCTGGCTCAAAAAAGGCAAGGGAGAGCTTATTCTTTATTCCTTTAGTCCTCAATTCAGGGCATCCACGCAGGTAACTTACAAGCTGTTGTTTAATGCACTGTTTCCGCTTACTGCTGAATGAGAGATATTTCGGATTTTGGATTTTTTTTTTCAGTATTCGATCGTAAAATCTGTATAATTTTCCGGGGGATATGGATCTGCCGTTACAGATTTCACCAGAGCTGCACCGAAGCCTCTCCTGCACCATTCAATGTAATCAAGCAATTGTTCCTGTGATCCTTCAGCTTCAATATAAACACTTCCGTCAGACTGATTTTTGACGAAACCATTTATGCCGCGATTCTTAGCCTCTATCACGGCACGCCATCTGAATCCTACACCATGAACCCTTCCGGTGATGTGTATCTTATATAACTGTTTATTCTCCATTTTTTATCTACCCCGCAAGAGTTGCCCTGTTCTCAAATATCTTTTCTATGGCTTTTACGATATCGTCCATATCATTTCTGCTTCCAAGCAGCAGACTCTGATAAAATATAACCGCTTCATTACATAGTTTATCATTTCCCGGCAACATATTTTCTTCACGCCATTTTCTAAGACGGGCTTCAGAAAAGAGTCTTTTATATCCTTTTGAGTCAAGCGTATCCTCAATCAGGCCATCCCTGTTCTGAGGTCCATACCCGCTACTGCAGGGAATACCTTCGGCATTAAGCGCTCTTATGAACCTTTCTTTAGGAGCATCATTGAATTCTTTAAGGATGTACCTGAAAGAATAAAAATGATAAGCCGACCTGGTGGCTCCATCGGCAAGTTTGTAAGGAACGATCCCCGGTATTTCTTTCAGTTTAGCGTCAAGGTATATGGCATTTGCCAGTCTGACATCAGCATCTCTTATTATGCGGTTCATCTGCGACATCAATATCATTGCCTGTATTTGCTGCATTCTGAAATTGGTCCCTGCGATGGGATAATCCGATGTTCTCTTAATGCTTCCAAAAGGTCTCCCGCAATTATGAATAGAAGTGCACCTGTCCATAAAATCCTCATTATCACTTAGTATAGCGCCTCCTTCGCCTGCGGGAAGATTTTTGGAATTCTGGAAACTGAAACATCCTGCATCTCCAAGAGTACCAATTTTTTTACCCCTGTACTCTGCCAACCATGCCTGGCAGGCATCTTCAATGACCTTAAGATTATGTATTTTTGCGATTGCATTTATCCTATCCATGTCACATGGGAGGCCGTAAATGTGAACCGGCAATATTGCCGCTGTCCGTTCTGTGATACGCGATTCAATAGTTGAAGGATCAATAAGAAAAGTCTCAGGATCAGTGTCGGCAAATACCGGCAGGGCTTTATTCATGAAAATCACATTGTAGGATGCGATGAAGGTAAAAGGTGATACAATTACTTCATCGCCGGCGTCAACGCCCAGGGCTTTCATTGATGTGATAAGGGCTGTTGTCCCGCTGGCTGTTGCAAGACACCGTTTCGCACCCATCAGGTCCGCATATTTTTTCTCAAATTCCGCCACATATTCACCGCTGCCACGCCACCACCTTCCGGACCGCAGCATATCAATAATGTTCTTTTCAGCAGCCGGATCCCATACGGGCCATTCCGGCCAGCTCCCGGCATGCACTTTTGTGCCACCATGGATTGCCAGTTTCTCCTGGACTGTTTTTCCGATGCTGAATGAGGGGACGGACCAGTTGACAAGTGTTCCGAGGGCTCCTGCCGATGCGGCAGTTATAGCCTGACGACGAGTGATCTT